>JALUUK010000419.1 GCA_027021395.1 Acidobacteriota bacterium | reverse complement strand
ATCTCCACCGAGAAACTCCGCAGCGAGTTGCGGGGCGAGCGAGATCTCGAACCCTTGGGTCGGTCGATAGAGGTCGTTCTTGTTCGAGTAGTAGTAAAGCGGTGTCAGCGTCCCGATACGGATCTTATCGGTGCCGAACGGTTGAGACAGGTCCAACACGTCGGCTTCTACCGACTGAATCCCGTAGCGGATCTGAAATTGCGACCAATCATTGAGCCGCCGCCCGAGCGTCAGCGATCCTCCAACCGACGTCTGCGTCAACCGGCGTGTCCCTCCACCGGGATTGAGTCCACGCCCGAAATCGAAAGACCTTTGGAAAACGCGAAACCCGAAGGTATAGGGCCGCCCCATGAACCATGGCTCGATGAATTCGAGCGAGGTCCGGTTCGCTCGCCCTCCAACCGCAACGGAAACGGAAAGCGTCTCACCTCGGCCGAGGAAGTTTCTCGTGCGATAGCTCGCGAGGAAGAAGCCGCCTTCGAGTTCGCTGTAGCCTCCGCCGACCTGAACTTCGTTGCGCGAGTTCTCCTCTCCGTGGACGCGAACGTCGACCTGGGCCTCGCCGCCGCGCACGGGCTCGAGCGTCGGCTCGCCCGTGGGCAGCCAGTATCCGAGCAACTGGAGCTTGCGCATGGATGTTCGGAGCTGCGTTCGGTTGAGCAGCTTGCCTTCGTCGATGTTCATTTCGCGGCGGAGGACTTCGTCGTGCGTGGTCTTGTTTCCTTCGAAGTCGATCCTACGCACCTTGTAGGCTTCGTCCTCGTTGATCTCGATCACCAAATCCGCAACGGCCTCGCCTTCCCGGCGTTCATAGCGAGGGGTCACGGAAGCGTAGATATAGCCCTTGCTACCGTAGAACGCCTGCACCAATTCGACCCCGAACTCGACCCGGTTGTCGGCGAGAACGTCCCCTTCCACCATCGTAAAGGCCGTGCGCAGATGCTTTTCTTCGACGACTCCCGAATTGCCTTCGAAGGTCACTTTCCCCAGCTTGTAGGCCGGCCCCTCATCGATGGGAACCGTCAGATAGACCCACTTGCGCTCCTTGACTCGACCGGCTTCTTCGATCTTTCGCGCAGACTCTTCGGCCTCTTGCTTGGCTTCGTAGGGATCCTCGGGCAACTTCCCCTTGCGTTCGGCCTTCTCCCTGCGCCGAGCCGCTTTCTCTGCTGCACGCCTTTGCCGCTTCTGCGCTTTCTTCTCGGCCTTCCTTTTCCGGACCGTCTGAATATCGACGATGGGGGGCTTCGCTCGAACATCGAGATAGCCGTGGTCCCGGTAGAACTCGAGGACCTTGTTGAGATCCTGCTGAAATTTCATCGGGTGGTAGAGACTCTTTTTCGAAAAGGGCCAATACCAGCGATGGGCGCGTGTGAGCTTGAGCTTGGATCGCAACGTACGGTCCGAGAAGGCTTCGTTCCCGGTGAATTCCATTTTCCGAATACGAGTCTTGACGCCGGGATCGATATTGAAACGGATGCGCACGCCGTCGTCCGCATTGCCGGCGACCTGCTCCCAGGTGACCTCCGCATCCAAATACCCCTTCTGGCCGAGCATGTCGCTGACCAAGGTCGCCGCACGCCAAAGTTTCTTGCGATCCATGGGCCGACCGACGGCTAGGACGAAGTTGCGCTCCGCGAAGTAGTCCTCGATCTGTTGTTGATTGAGTTGCTTGACCTTGTCGTACTCGATCGAGATGATCGTCGGTCTTTCGGCGATATGGACCATCAAGATCCCGCCATCGACGGTGCAGCGGGCCCTGAAGGTCAGATCCGAAAAGTAACCGCGATTCCAAAAGCGGCGAAATTCGCCCTGCAGTACTTTCGGATTGAGCGGATCGCCCGGCTTGACCTTCAGATCGAAGCGAACCGCATCGGCACTCATGCGATGATTTCCGCTGACCTCGATCGCATGAATCGTCGCGCACTGCGGCCCCCATTCCGGAGGAAGCGGCGAAGTCGCTACGACGGCCTCCTCTTCATGCGCATCGGCGGGAGAAGAAAATCCTCCCATCCCCGCGATAGACGAAAGCAGCAAGAGAACGAATATCCCGAGTCGTCGAGAAAATCCCATTCCTAAATCACAACCCCTAAAAAGACGCATCGGCGCCGGTTTTTTCCGTCCCGAACCCCGAATCATTCTCCGCTGATTCCGGCATCGGCGGGTCGTTCCGACCCAATTGCCGGGAGAGCATATCCGAAAGGTACGAGCGTAGCCTCTCA
>JALUUK010000418.1 GCA_027021395.1 Acidobacteriota bacterium | reverse complement strand
CTCGCCGGAGGAGATCGTGGAGTGGATTCCTTCAGCCGGCTGTTTGGTGATGGCGACCCCTCCGCCGCAACCCATTGCGATTGCCATGGCGCGCGCGCATGCCGCGGCGGTCTCCGCTCCGGAAGACGTCTTGAAGACCCCCCCCTGCCGGGATGCACGGATCGTCTACTGGCTCGGTCCGCATGCGCCCCGCGCGGGCCTCGCTCTCGGCACCCCTCCGCGCACAGTGATTCGCATCTTGCGCCCGACGCCGACACCACGACCTCACCGACAGGCGAAGGCGACGCGGTGGAACGGTCGCGTCTTGGAGATCGGCTCTGGAGAATCGGGTCGAGATCCGCTCATGACGAAAGATCCCTCAGACCCGGCGCACGGTGGCCGCCTCCATCCCGACTTGGAAGAAGGATGGCCGCTTTACACGGGCAAGGGGCTGACACTCGAAGAGATCCCCTCCGGCGCAGGCTGGTTCGCTCCCGAATCCCTCGCGGGCGCCGATGGCTGGATCGGCCCCGAGTCGATTCCGGCGCGGCGAAGCGGATCGGGACCCGGCCTGATCGTCTTGGGCACGACGATGCCCGCAGATTCCCGCCTTCCGGAAGCAGGAGCTTGGATGCTGGCCGACGGCGCCAAGATCGCCGGCTACGAGTGGACGCTACTGTCGCGTCGACCGCTCGAGCCCGACGAAATCGAGATCATCGAAAACGCGCTCTCGCGATGGCAGCGTCACCCGCTCACCGCCGCGGAAAACCTCACCCGTGCCCATCCCGCGCTTGCTGAATCGCTTTGCCTGTGGGCCGAGCCGGGCCCCGGAATCTTGCCGCGAAAATCCTCGTTTGGAAGCCGATTCATCGTAGCTCTCGGCGGCATCTGCGCCCTGATTCTTCTTTGGCTTGCTCGGCGTGTCTTTGCACGGCGTAGCGCGCGCTCGAGGTGATCGAGCGACGTCGCGAAAGGCGCCGACACCACCAAGGGTGTTTGCGGTGATCTAGAGATCTTCTTCGATGGGAAAGCCCGCCATCGTGGAAATCATCATCCGATGACGTCGAGATGACTGCCCTTTTGTCCCCCCGGTCCGACGTGTCCTCGGGAAGAGATGCGCGGAGGACGATCGTCCTGACGAGTCGACTCGAGATCGCTTTCCGTCGCTTTGGGCTCTCGCGTCTTCCGATCCTCCGTGCGAACGCTCTGAGCACCCGTCGGTCGAATGTCTGCAGGAACGTGAGTTGGGGTGATTTCGATCGGCATGGCGCCACTCCTTGCCGCGGGATCTGATGAACCTTGAACCATGGACCCCCGCGTCTTGACTCTTCGGCCGAGAGCGCACGGACTTGAGGCCGACATTCGACCTACGGATCCGTGCAGACCGTTTCGAAAGAAAACGACACAATAAAAAGGCCCGAAGTCAGTGCAGTCGCCGATCGCCGGATTCAATCCGGATCCGCGGCGCTCTTTCCCATCCTGGTGATTGCGAGGCGCGCACGCCTCACCATCGCCTCCGCCTCCGGGCATTCCCTCATCACCGCCGCGAAATCCGCCGCCGCTTCGGCCTTACGACCGAGGTTGACGAAGACCGTGCCTCGCTCGTAGTAGGCCCGACACGTTTCGAGCGGCGGCACACCCAAGAGATGAAAGTCCTCCCGCCCATTCGTCGTGGGACGATCGGGGTCGGCATCGATCAGGCGCGTGTAGGCCTCCACGGAATCTGCGAAGCGAGCGGTTCCGGCAAGCGATCGTGCGCGCCCTCGAAGAGCCGCGTGGTACCAGTCCGTGGCCAAGCCCCGTGTATCGAGAAGACGCTCGTAGTGCTCGATGGCCTCCGCAAAGCGTTTCTTTCCGCGCAGGAACTCCGCTAGCTGCAGCCTCGCAAAAGGATTCTCCGGCTCCGCTTCCGCTGCGCGCACTCTGAATTCGAGAGCTTTGGCATCGTCACCCATCCGGCGATGAACATCTGAGAGATTGAGCCAATCCGAAGGCGGCAGAGTCGCGGACGCAGGAATCGTCAAGGTGACCACGACCGCGGCAACGCAGACGACCGAGGCCGGCAGCAACAATCTCCTTCGGTGCGCCGCTAGATCCGAGCGAAGAAAGAGCACCCACCCCGCCGCCGCGAGCGGAAGCAAAAGCTGGATTGCGGAAAGCCGATAGCGAGCCGTATTGAAAAAAAGCAGCGGTGCGAGCAACCATGCGAGAGCCATCACCAGAAGCAGCGCCGCCTGCGGCCGCAGACGACCGCGCAATACGACGAGGCCGCCGATCAGCAATGGACCGATCAGCGACAGCGGGAATGCATAGCTCCTTCCGTGCGCCATCAACAAACGAATGACGGGCGAACGATCGCGCGCCTCGTCGATGCGTCGGTTGTTGGATATCTCGTAGGCGGAAACCAGATAGCGGACCTTTTCGCCGAGAACCGAAAGCAAGGCGACGGGATCATGCGCAGCCCGGAGCAAAGTCTGCCGGAAGAAGAAGCGCTGATGTTCGCTGCCTCGCTCGAGCCCGAGTTCCGCGGGCGCATGGTACAGCCGCATCCAGGTCAGGTCGGGATTCCAATTCCCCGACCCCTGGTCGAAGGCCGGATCGTTCCCCATGTAGAGATTGATCCCCCCGTTCCAGGAGATGAGCACGGGGTCGCGTTCGAGAACCGCGTTGCGAAGCGTGACCGGGGCGATGATCGCCAGCGCCGGAACGGCGATCAGCGCCGCCGCCCGAAGACGATGCATCTCTCGCCAAGAGCCCGACCGGGCCGTCATCGCCGCCCAACCCGCCACGGCCACCACGACCAACACTCCGTTGGCCCGCGCGAGACAGACGACGCCGAGAATGGCCCCCGCCAAAGCGAGGTCGCGTTCCGGAGAATCGGATTCGAGCGAGCGAATCCCGAAAAACGCGGCGAGGAGAAGTCCCGCGCTGACGATCGGCACCAAGAGCAGGGTCAGATCGAAATAAATCGCCGTGCCGTAGAAAGCCGCGGCGAGCCCGGCCGCCCAAGCCGCGCGATCTCCTGCCAGACGATGCGCGATCGTCGCGATCACTGCGACGGCTAGAGAACCGAGTGCGAGCGAGACCAGTCGCGCCATCACCACTGCTGAACCCGCCCCGAAGAACGAAAAGAGAAGGGCCAGAAAATACGAATACAGCGGCCCCTTGTAGAATGCATGCGTGCCCGCGAGCAGCCACCCGTCGGCGAGAATCTCCTGAGCCTGATGGGCGTGAAACCAGGAATCGACGACAGGGTGCAGGAAGAGAGGATCTCGGAGTGCGGAAAAGGCGAAGTGAAGCGCTCTGAGAACGACGCCCACGGCGAGGGGTACGACGATGCTCGCTCGTCGAAACCAAGGAATCTGCGGCATGGCGAGGATTCTAGCCCGGCACCGAAACTTCCCCACCCTATTTCTGCCGTGCAGACTCCTAGCGCGGCTTGTCCGTGCGGCCCGGATCGAGCCTTTTTTCGCGAATCCTCATCTCAAAGCGCCACGCCGAACGTTCCGAAACGGCACGCTTTTTTCATGCTAACTGGAAATCGGGGAAATCCCGGTATGCACGCTCAAGGCGGCCGACGATAGGCCGATATGCGTGCGAGGGAGTCAGAGGCGTGATACCCACCCCGGACCCGGTGATGAGCCGGATTCAAGCAAAGCCGAACGACACCAAGGCGAGCACTCCGGCCCGCTTCATGGGGGTCTTTCTATCCCTGGGCGCCCGGCTCCTGTGTCTATCGCTTGCCGTCTACCCCGCCGTCGCTCAGAAGGCGATGTTTCGCAACTACGGCGTTGAGGACGGCCTCCCTCAATCCCAAGTCGAGGTCATCGTTCAAGACCCGCGCGGATACATCTGGGTCGGAACACACCAAGGGCTCGCTCGATTCGATGGGCGGGTTTTCCGGACTTTTACTCGTCAAGACGGCCTTTGGGAAAACCAGATCTCCAGCGGCACGATCGATCGTCGAGGACGCATCTGGTTGGGCCATCCCTCCGGTGGTCTGACCGTGGTGACGAACGACGACTTCGCTTCCTTCCCCCCCTCCGAGCGTTTCGCAGGGAGGGAAGTCACCGTGATCGAAGAAGACCGGAGCGGGCACATATGGATCGGTTCCCGAGGCGGCGGCTTGCGATTGGTCCACAACACCGACGATGCCGTCGAAGTCGTCGCCTACGAAACCTCCTTTCAGCGCATCGAGGATATTCACAGCGGTGCAGACTACCTCTGGATCGCCGATGGCTCGGGAATCTACGCCGCCCAGAATTCGTTGACCTCAACGGATTCCCGTTCGTTCGTCAAGATTCTCTCCAGCACGCACGCGCTCGCCGTCGCTGAAGACGGGCGGGGGCGATTGTGGTTCGCCATGGCCGAGGGTGGAGTCGATTCCTACCGGCTCAACGGCAAGCCCCTCGCCGACTTGGAGTCCGAATCTCCCGACGGCTGGCTCGGACTTCCCGAAGCGAAAGTTCAAACCATGACGCGCGAAGCACCGGGCCGCATCTGGTTTGGAAGCGACGGTGAGGGGGCCACGCGCCTCCAGATCAGCCCCGAAAACATGGACATCGCCGAGATCAAAGCCTTCTCCATCGAGCACGGCCTCGCGTACGCCAGAATCCTTGAGATCACTCCCGATGCCGAGGGCAATATTTGGTTCGGAACCAACGGCGGAGGAATATCCAACTACCTGGGGGAACGCTTCGAGACCTACGCATTGACGTTGAACCCGGCGCTCGATTCGATATGGTCCGTCAAGGTCGACAACGATGACACGCTGTGGCTCGGCACCGATGCAGGCTTGATCAAGCATCTGCGGGCAATACCGGGAAAACGCTTGGCTGAGACGACGATCTATACGCTCGAGCACGGGCTTTGCGAAGATCGAGTGCGCGACGTCTTCATCGCGGATGACGGCATGCTTTGGCTGGCGACGGACGGCGCGGGCTTATGCCGCTTCGACCCCGAGAGCGAAACCTTCGATAATTTCTCTCGGGCCGATGGTCTATCCGCCGAACGCGTGCTCTCGATCGTCGGCGGACCGGACGGATCGATTTGGTTGGGGACCTTCGGCCATGGGGTCTACCGCTTCTACCCTCCGGGAGGTGCCCACGGAGCACGGGGATCATTCGTTCGTTATTCCATCACCAGCGAGGAACCGGGCGAAGATTCCAACGTCTACATCGTTTTCACCGATACGCATGGGACGGTCTGGTGGGGAGTGACGGACCTTGGGTTGGCGCGTTTCGAACCCGGCGCGTCCCCCCATGACCGGGGAACCTTCACCGTCTTCGGCGAGGAACGCGGGCTAAAGCACCTTGCGCTGAATTCGATCGCGGAAGATCGTAGCGGCAACCTGTGGATCGGTGCAGATGACGGAGGTTTTTATCGCTTCGACGGAAAACGCTTCGAATGCGCGGCAACCGAAAATGAAAAACTCGGTCGAGAAAACGTCTACTTGGTGGCTCGCGGACCGGGAGACATCATCTTTGCGGGTACCAACAACGGGCTCTACAAATACGAGTCCTCCCGCCGTCGGTTTACCCACTTCGGCAAGACGGACGGTTTCGGCGCCATCGAAACCAATGTCCACGCGACCTTCAACGAAGAAGGCGGCCCGATCTGGTTCGGGACGATCGCCGGCGCCGTGCGCTACGACCCGCTCGCAGACCGGCCGATCCTCGTCCCCCCCGCTGTGCATATTTCCGGCGTTCAGGTCTACCTCGAGGAGACTCCACTCGAACCCGGGCGTGTCTACTCCTCAGATCAAAACTATCTCACCTTCGAGTTCATCGGTATCTCGACCACCGCCCCGGAGAAAATACGCTATCAGTTCATGCTGAGAGGACTAGACAAGACATGGCTCCCGCTCACCGAAAAATCGAGCGCGACGTACTCCAACCTTGCCCATGGATCGTATGAGTTCGTCGTCAAGGCGATGAATCGCGACGGCGTTTGGAGTACCCGAGCCGCAACCTACTCGTTCACGATTCAAGCGCCGCTTTGGAAGCGTGTTTGGTTCATCGCCTTGATGGGCGCACTAGCGCTCGGTGTGGCGGTCGGATCCTATGTCTGGCGGGTCAGACGCATGTCGCGAACCAACAAGGAACTCGAGGCGATGGTCTCGGAAAGAACCGCCGAACTAGACCAACACCAAAGAGATCTGCAAAGCACGAACCTCGCGCTTCAACAAGCACTCGTGGAATCGGAAGGCGCCGCACGGGCGAAAGATACCTTTCTGGCAACGATGAGCCATGAGATCAGAACGCCGATGAACGGAATCTTGGGGATGTCTGAAATGCTCCTCGATGCCGACCTTTCGGGTGAGAACCGCGAATGCGCGCGGGTGATTCTCAATTCGGGTAAAGCCCTCTTGGCGATTCTCAATGACGTTCTCGATCTTTCGAAGATCGAAGCGGGCCGCGTCACGCTGGAAACCATCGATTTTGATATTCACGATCTCGTGGAAAACGCATTGAATCTATTCGCCTCCAATGCACGGCAAAAGGGTCTCGAACTCGCGGCGAAGATCGATCGCACCGTTCCCGCGTCACTCAACGGCGACCCCAACCGCATTCGTCAAGTCCTGGCAAACCTGCTCGGCAACGCCGTCAAGTTCACGGATCGAGGCCAGATCATCGTCCATGCTTCCTGCACTTCAGTCGATGAGTGCGGAAGATACGAACTTCGCTTTTCGATCGCCGACTCTGGAATCGGTATCTCTGAAGAAGGTCAGCAGAAGCTCTTCGAACCCTTTTCCCAAGTGGACTCCTCCTTCACGCGCCGATACGGCGGCACCGGCCTCGGCTTGGCCATCTGCCGAAAGCTGACCGAATTGATGGATGGCGGAATCGGAGTCGAAAGCGAAATCGGCTGCGGCAGCACCTTCTGGTTCACCGTCAAGGTCCACGCTGCGCATGCCCTATCGCCCGCTCCGACCAAGAAAGCCGGGGACCTCATCGCCGGCCGGCACTTCTCCATTCGATTGAGAAACGAAGCCGTCTCCGCTCTCGTTCGAGAGAGCCTAGAAGAACTCGGTGCGATCTGTCGAGAAACCGGCGATTCTCCGAGCACGGCGGGGCACGTCGACTGGATCATCGTCGATAGTTTCGACTCGGAAGAGGATGCGCGCGCCTACCTTTCCGCCACGGCACGAAACGGAGAGCACTCTCGCTCGAAGGTGCTGATGTTGACCGAATTCGGGGACAGGGCTCCCGAGCCCCTACCCTCCTTCGTCCGCTGCTTGGCCAAGCCGATTCGACCGCGTGCTCTCTTCGAGGCATTGACCCACGCGCCCCGAACGACCCTAGAGACATCGAGCCGCGATACCCCATCCGCAGCGCGATGGCCGGGAGCGAGAATTCTCGTCGTCGATGACAATCGCATCAACCTCGAGGTCGCCTGCCGCATGTTGCAGAAACTCGATTGCAAAGCCGAGCGCGCACGAAACGGACATGAAGCCGTCAATCGGGCAATCCATGAATCCTTCGACTTGGTCCTGATGGACTGCCAGATGCCCGAGATGGACGGCTTCGAGGCCACCGGAAAGATCCGGGAACATCGATCCACGGACGAACTTCCGATCATCGCACTGACGGCCAACGCCATGAAGGGGGACCGAGAGAAGTGCTTGGCAGCCGGAATGGACGACTACCTCAGCAAACCGATTTCCAAATCGGAACTACAAAAAGCGCTCGCAAAGTGGATCAAGGTCAAGGAAACCGCCTGATCACGAACCCGAACCTTCCTCTTGCGGACGGTAGAGCAGGACGTGACTCCCGATGATACCGACGACTTCCGACCGGAGCCGTTCCTCCAAGTAGGTCCCCAACTCCGAAGCGGCCATCTCGGCGTTTTTTCCGATTCTGATCTTGACCGTTTCGCGCGCCGCTAGCGCATCGTCCACTGCCGCAAGCCACTGCTCCTCTAGCCCTCGGCGACCAAGACGGAACGTTGCAGGAAGATTCTGAAACTTGCCGCGCAAGAGCTTTCTTTCCTTCCCGTCTTTCGTGTACCGAACCGACATACCCATCCTCCGCGGCGCAATTCGTGGCTCTTTGGCAGTACTTCGGCCAGCTTGTCCGCTCCAGCCGGAGCGCTCCACCAATGCGCAAGGGCCAAGCTACCAGAAATCAAGCGCTTGCGCCTTGGCACTGACCTTGCGAATGAGGAGAGCGCAAGTCCCCGAGTTCTTTTGGGGAGTGGAGGCGTCCGATGAACGGCATGCGGCAAGACCATTTCGAATTCACCCGGGGAGGGATCGCCATCCTGGCCGTTTTGGTGCTGGCCATCATCCCCGTATTCGCGCAGGTCTCGACTTCGACCGGTGGGACGGGTGATCTCACCACGACCGCAAAAGCGGTCGATGATCACGCCAACGCCGCACCCGACCTTCATGAAGCTGTGATGAACTCCGACAGTAGCGGCACGATACGGGTCGTCGTTCGTTTCCGCCCCGGCTCGAGCGGCACCGAGACCGCTGCGGATATGGGAGGCGTGTTGGTTCGTGAGCACGGCCGCTTCCGCATCGCAGTCGTCGACATCAACGTCGACGATCTGGCGGCCGGACTCGATGCTCCCTCCATCGAGTACGTCGTTCCCAACCGCGCGCTAGAGCCTGCAGGCCGTCTGCGCGCGAAACCTGCCGGTCGCTTGGATGTGGGATCCGCAGGTCGTTTGTCTGCGGGACCCGCGGGTGGTTTGACTACGGTTTCACTTCAAACGACGAGCACCGCCGACAGTGGTGGAACGGTAGTTCCGACATCCTCCGACGACAGTCATGTGCGCGCCACGATGGGCGTCTCCGACCTCGCTTTGGCCACCTCGCTCGACGGCAGCGGCGTAACGGTCGCCGTCATCGATTCGGGCGTTGCCGAACACGAAGACTTCACCGACCCCGCCAACTCATCCGCAAGCCGAGTTCTGGCTCACTTCGACTTCACCGGCGAATACGGACTGACGTCTTATGACCCCTACGGGCACGGAACTCATGTTGCGGGTCTCGTCGCCGGCAACGGGGCAAGATCTCTGGCCGGAGGCTACGCGCGGCCGTATACGGGCACCGCGCCGGGCGCTTCGATCGTCGATCTACGGGTGCTCCGCTCGGACGGCACGGGCGAGCTCGAGGGCCTGATCGATGCGCTCGATTGGCTGGTCGAGAACGGCTCGAACTACGGCGTGCGCGTCGCCAACCTCTCGGTGGGCACGGCGCCGAAGGAATCCCACGAAACCGATCCGCTCGCTCTCGCGGTCAAAGAGGTCATCGCCTCCGGTATCACCGTCGTCGTCGCGGCCGGAAACAGCGGCAAGACCTCGACCGGCGAAAAGGTCTACGGAGGAATCCTTTCTCCGGCGACGACACCGGAAGCGATCACGGTCGGAGCTGCGAACACCTTCCAGACCGACATTCGCTCGGATGACGGCGTGACGACCTTCTCCTCCCGCGGTCCGACTCGCTCGTATCGAGAGCGCGATCTCAACGGCGATGGGACCTTCGCTATCGATGAACGTCGCTACGACAATCTCTTCAAGCCGGATCTCGTGGCTCCGGGCAACAAGATCATCTCGACGCTTTCTCCGGGATCGTCGATCGCCATCGATAATCCGGAACTCGTCGTCGGCACGGGCTACCTCGAACTCTCCGGCACCTCGATGTCCGCTCCGGCCGTCGCCGGATCCATCGCACTGCTTTATCAGGCCCGCGAGGATCTGACCCCCTCCTTGATCAAAGCCGCTCTGATGTATACGACGGAATTGATTCCGCAAACGAACGTGCTCGAGCAGGGCGCAGGGCTGGTCAATATCCAGGCCGCTCACGATTTCCTCTCGCTCGTCGCTCCTAGGCCCGGCGAATTGGTGGCCGGCGCATCTGCGACGCCGGATATCGATCTCAGCACGGTGTATTCCCAGACCCTCATCGCCGGCGAACAGCAAAGCTGGGGCCGCAAGGTTTTCTATGTCGACGGATGGTATCTGAGCCGACAAGTCTTCCGCTCCGCCGGTATCCGCTGGGGCGACGGCATCGTCGGCGGTAACGGCATGCTCTGGGGCGACGGCGTGCTCTATGCCGACGGCATGCTCTGGGGTGACGGACTCTTGACGGGCGACGGCATTCTCTGGGCCGACGGCATTCTCTGG
>JALUUK010000417.1 GCA_027021395.1 Acidobacteriota bacterium | reverse complement strand
TTTCCAGAGTCTCTTGGCGGCATACCGCCTACACGGGGTGAATTCCTACGCTTACCTCGTCGATGTGCTTCAACGAGTGGATCGGCACCCGCTCTCCCGAGTCGATGAATTGACGCCGAGGATCTGGAAGACGCTTTTCGCGGATCATCCGGTCAGCTGAGGAAGGAGGCCGGCGCCGTGGGGGAACGTCGGATTTCGACCGGCTACATCGTTCGCGTAGACCGGCTTCTACATCCGATGCCAGAAGGAACGAGGACCCGGACGCAAGACGGCACCGAGATCGACATGCGGGCGCTTGGGTGATCACGATTCTTGTCTAATGCAATGCATTGATCTATTCTTAAGAAGAATTGTAACGCTCTTGCGAGACGATTGCCTGGAAACAGAAGGAATAGCATTGTTTCTACGGAGAATCGTAACGACATGCGGGTCGGAAAATACATCAGGGACTTGGCGGCGAGTGGAACCTACCACTTCACCACCGCCGACGCGATCAAGGCGATCGGGGGCAATCCTCCCGCCGTGCGCGCCCAGCTGCGCCGACTGAAACAGCAGGAGATGATCGCGGAGCCTGTGCGCAGCTTCCACGTCATTGTTCCGCCAGAGCACAGCCGCCTCGGTTGCCTACCGGCAGAGCACTTCATCGATCAACTCATGCACGTATGGGAAGAGCCCTATTATGTCTGTCTGTTGAGCGCGGCCGAGCGACATGGCGCGGCCCACCAGCGGCCGCAGGCAACCCAGGTCATGGTACGCAAGAACCGTCAGGCCATCGAGTGCGGGATGGTTCGTGTCGAGTTCATAGCCCGCGGTGACCTCGACAAGATGCCGGTCACCAAGATCAACACGCCGCGCGGAGTGTTGCGGTACTCGACTCCGGAGGTGACGGCGCTCGAGCTGGTCGGCTATCCCAATCATGCTGGTGGGCTGGACAACGTCGCCACGGTCCTTGCCGAACTCTCCGAGGATATGGACGCCGACGAACTACTCGAAGCCGCGGAGCTTTGCCCTGTGAGCTGGTCGCAACGTCTGGGCTGCCTCTTGGAGTTGGTCGGGCAAGAAGATCTTGCACGAGTTCTCGGTCCTTTCGTGTTGGAGAACGCTCATAGCTATACCCCGCTGCGGCGCGCGGCGAAGATCGCAGGCGGAAAGCGGAACCCGCGCTGGAAGCTCATCGTCAACGTCGAAGTGGAGCCAGACGAATGATCCCCAAGGATTACATCACGGCATGGAGAGCCCATGCGCCTTGGCGGCTCGACGCCCAGGTCGAGCAAGACCTCGTCATCAGCCGAGCGATCGTCGATCTTTTTTCTGTTCCCGAGGTGGCGAGCAGCCTGGTCTTTCGTGGTGGCACCGCCCTGTACAAGCTCTACCTCACACCTCCGGCTAGGTACTCCGAGGACATCGATCTGGTTCAGGTCCGGGCGGAACCGATCGGCGAAACCCTCGGCCGAGCGCGTTGTGTGCTCGACCCGTGGTTGGGGGAGCCGCGTCGTGTTTTCAAAGAGGGCCGGGTCAACCTGGTGTATCGCTTCGAGTCCGAGGACGCACCGCCACTGAAGCTCAAGCTCAAAGTCGAGATCAACACCCGGGAGCATTTCACCGCGCTCGGCGTCGAGCGCGTGCCCTTCGAGGTCGTGAACCCATGGTTCAGCGGCGCGGCGGACGTCTCGACCTACGCGATCGACGAGCTACTCTGCACCAAGCTGAGGGCGCTCTATCAAAGGAAGAAGGGGCGAGACCTCTTCGACGTCTGGTACGCCCTGGACCAGGGGCGCATCGACCCGGCTGCGCTTCTCATGTGCTTTGACCGCTACATGATCGAGGACAAGAACAGCGTCACCCGCGCGCAGTTCGAAGCGAGCCTGGCGCTGAAGCGAAAGCAGCCCGATTTCCGCGACGACGTGGGGCCGATCCTGCGTCCCGGCTTCTCCTGGGACTTCGATTCCGCCATGGACGCGGTCCTCGCAAATCTCGTGGCGCGCCTGCCAGGCGATCCCTGGAAGGGCGAGGACGACTCATGACCAAGACCGAACCAAGTCGGGAAGAGTTCCTTGAAAAAGTCGCTTCCCTGGAAGAAGGAGTGCAAGAAGATTTCCTTATGGTCACCATTCTCACCCGAAGGAGAACTATAGTCGTCTAGACTTGAACCGCCCCGGGTGAAGCTACACCGATTCTGTAAACACGGGTTTCCCGGAGACCCCATATGTTTGCGAGAATGGGGT
>JALUUK010000416.1 GCA_027021395.1 Acidobacteriota bacterium | reverse complement strand
CTTGAAGGGGCTCGAAGAAGGAAGCGCCGATTTCAATCGCCTTCAGTCCCACATGTGGCAATTCGTCTATGGGAGGACCGGCCTTCCGGTGTGGTACGACGAGCCGGTGGGCCCGCTCGAGTCGGTGATCATCGTCGATCCGGACTACAGAATCGTCGCCGCTTCGGATCCGATGCAGGTCGAAAAGCGATTTCTCGATCCGGAGCATCTGAAAATCTTCGAAGCGGCGCTCTTCAAACCCCAGGTGTCTCAAATCGCCGATGCGCGCAGCGATGGAAGACCGGTCGCCGAGGTCACCTTGAGCATTCCGAACGACAAGGGCGAGTCGATGGGCTTCATCCGGCTGCGCTACGTCGGAGGCGAGATCGCCGCGATGCCCAGCCTGCCGAGCTTGCCGGTGACGGCCGAGCCGCATTTTTCGGGCCCCCTGCTCGCCGGGGTGATCGCTTTGCTCGGCGTGGGCTTCGGCATCTTGGCCACGAGTCACGTCGTGGCCCTGACCCGCCGGATCGGCGCCATGGCGCAGGGCGTGCGACTTCCACCCGCCCGCGTTCCCGGAGGCGAAGCCCTCTCGGTGATCGAAGAGAAACTCGAAAGCCTCAGCCACGCCGTTCGACGAGACGATCTTTTCGTCTCGTCGCTTTCCGAGGCGCTCAAAGAAGGCGTGATCCTGCTCGACCCCAACGGCCGCATGGTGACGGTGAACCGCCAGGCGGCAGAGGCCTTGAAACTCGGGGGCGAAGAGATCTCATACCGTGCCGCGCGCTTTCAGGCTCTGCTCGACTCATCCCCGGAACTCGCCTCGGTGATCCGAAACGGGCTCGAAAAGCGCCTTGCCGTGCGCGAACGCCCGGTCACGCTCTCACTTCCCGGGGAACACAGCGCCACCCTCCAGATCACGACCTACGTGCTCGAAGAAAACGGCCGATCGGCCGGCATGATGCTGATGATCAAGGATCGCGAGTCGATCGATCTGCTCGAAAAGACGTTGCAGGAGGCGTCGCGACTTCAGTCCATCGCCCTCCTGACCGGCTCGGTGGCCCACGAAGTCAAGAATCCTCTCGGAGCGATCGGTATCCATCTCGAACATCTCCGGCGGCATCTCGCGCGCGCCGAGAAACGCAACCCGCGCGCCGAAGAGAGAGTCGGCGTCCTGCGTGAAGAGGTCGGCCGCTTGCGAGAGATCCTCGAGGAATGGCTCGGGTTCACGGCGCCCGAAGAACGAGCCGCCACGCCGGCGAACGTCACGGATATCTTGACTTCGGTCGATCGTCTATTGCAGGTCGAGGCCCGCCATCAAGACGTCGAGATCGCCGTCGAAGCCGTCGGCGATCTCGGCGAGGTCGATATCTCGACCCACCGGCTGCGGCAGGTCGTGCTCAACTTGGCGCTGAACGGACTTCAAGCGATGCAGGACGGAGGAAAGCTCATTCTCCGCGGCTCCAAGGTCGGCTCGCGGGTCATGCTCGAGATCGAAGATACGGGCGGGGGCATTCCTCCCGAACTTTCCTCTCGAGTCTTCGATTTCCACTTCAGTACCCGCAGCGGGGGAAGCGGCCTAGGGTTGGCCATTTGTCGGCAACTGATCGAAGATGCCGGAGGCATCATCACTTTCATCTCTCGCCCGGGGGTCGGCACCGTTTTTCAGGTCATGCTGCCGGAAAGAACCGTTCGCTCAGGCCGGCTGCTGAACCGGCGCCCGCACCAAGCCGCGCCGAATCAAACGCCGCAGCACGCGCACGGTCTCCACTTCACGCATCGGGGCGATGTCGACCACGTCCCGCACGCTCCAGGTTCCGTCGAGCCGTGACAACAAGAAGTACTCTTCCGGGCGAAGCGCCTCCCCTACCAAGTCTTCCAAAGGGGTTGCGAGTCGCGGTACGGCGGTGTCGCTGAACTCCTCGGCATAGACCTTCTCGAGAAATGCTTTCTCGGCCGCTTGGCGCAGTGCGCGGCTGCGGTCGTTCTGCTGCACCGCTTCGTCATCGAGCAGAGCAAGCGCCGCCTCCGGATCGCCGCCTTCGAGTCTTTCGGCAGCCGTGGCGATGCGCGCCGTCCCCGAAAGCGCCGCCAATTCCGCATCCGGCGCATCGCCGGTCACCACGGCCAAGGACGGTCCTTCGAGCGAGACGATCTGGAAAAGCCCGAGGCGAAAGCCCTCGTAGAGGAATTTCTTGACGGGAAAGGGACCGGCATGCACGAACATCGCCAGTTCGTCGATCGTGCGCC
>JALUUK010000415.1 GCA_027021395.1 Acidobacteriota bacterium | reverse complement strand
TATTCGTAGCGGTAGATATCCCCATCGCGCAGGAAATCCTCGATGCCGGCGAGCGGTGGATCGGTTTCAGCTCCTTCTACGAATCGACGCGAATTCGCATCGCGACATACGAGCCGCAGCAAGATGGAGCGATCGTCGAAACGACGGCTTTGGATTCGCTCTACGAGGGACGATCTAGGCTCCGGATTCGGAGTCGTGACGACGACGGCTACGGGAACATCATGGAGCCGAGGGCAACGTAGAGGGGCGAGCGCGGCCTCCTGCTGCAGTGCCTGTCGCCGCGGATCATAGGTGGAAGTGATGTGCTCGATCTCGCGTTGCCGAGTCTGGGGATCACGGCGCTCGCAACTCGATTCGGAATAGTAGTAGAGGCCGAGAAAGGCGGGTATGCGGAGGAAATTCTCGAATTCTGCGAAACGGAGCCAGAGTTCCCAATCTCCTGCCGAGTCGATGCTCGGATCGAAATGTCCGTAATCCGCATGCAGATCCCGCCGCCACATCGGCTGAGGACCGACGAAGCAGCGATTGAGCAATCGCACCGGATGAAACGGCTCGGTCAGGAGATCGCCCATCGGTGTGTGCTCTTCGAGCGTTTCATTCTCGTGTCGCGTTGCTCGGCAGTCGGCGTAGACGAGAGCGATATCCGGTCGCCGATCGAGCACGTCGGCCATGATCTCAAACGCGCGAGGATCATGACGATCGTCGGTATTGGCGAGAGTCAGGTAGCGACCACGCGCAAGGCGCGCGGCGCGCATGATCGAGGCGTGTGATGTTTCGCGCTTGGAAGTGCGAAGATAGTGGATATTGGCGTGCCGCTTCGCATATTCGGCGACGATCGTCCGCTCGTCCTCCGGTGAGGCCGCGTCGACGACGATGATCTCCAATCGATGGGCGATCGTTTGTCGCAATAGATCCTCGAGAAGCCCTTCCATGAAGCGCGCCGAGCGATAGGTGGTGCACAAAGCAGTGACGAGCACGTCTTCGTCTCGCGGCTCGCGCGCTGCGATCTCTTCGCTCACACCCACCGGTGCGGGGAGATCGGCGAAGAATCGATGATCTTTCCCGTCCCGTCGATCTTGCGCGGGGATGATCTTTGCTGCGGTCGTCGCACAGACGGCCTCGGTGGGAGGGAGCAAGTCGGGTGTATCTTCATCCCTTCGCATCAGGCGGCGATAGGTTCTCAGGGTGTCGATATGACGGCCGGCGCCGGAGGAACGAGATCGTAGCGAAGGAAAAAAAGAATCGGGCAGGAAATCGTCGATCGCCGGAGTAGGCGTCTTGGTGTCGTACTCCACGAGCGTGGATTCGAGCAGATCAAGAGCCTCGAGCAGATCGTGCAGAGTGCCCCAATGGAGCGCGACCCGAATGAAACCGGTCCGCAAGGTGAGATCCTCGGGATTCATGCGGCGGGCAAGCCTGAGGAATGAAAGGGATTGTGCGACTTGTTCGGCGGTCGCGGTCGACGGTCCGACGCTGCGAAGCTGATCGAGCGTCTGCTCGATGACCAGTCCGGCAAGCTTGGCGGCGAGTTCCGGCCGCGGTTTGTTGCGCAGCTCTGCGAGCCATGTATGGAAGAGCAGAGATGCGCCGTCCCTTGCGGAAAGAGAATTCATTGCGACCTAGCGGGGCGAAACCGAAAGTGCGATATCGGCGATCTTTGCGATGTCGTCGGTGGAGATGTCCGGGTTGTTGGGTAGATGGAATCCGCGGTCATGAATGCGGTCGGCCATGGCCAAAGGAATGGAGCCGTAGCGTTTGCTCCAGAAAGGTTGGCGGGACATATTGCCGCCCCCGACGGGACGGGTCTCGATTCGATGGTCGGCAAGGACCTGTCCGATGCGGTCGCGATGCTCGCGAGAAGCGGCAAGCGCGGCAAAGGAGATGCTGGAGATCACGGACCCTTCACTGACCTGGCAAGAGAAGGTCGACGCGTCATCTCGAGCGGCTGAAAGAAACCGTTCCTGGTAGATCTCGTGATTCTCGACGCGGCGCGCGACGACGGTGTCGACTTTGTCGAGCTGACGCAATCCGATTTGGGCCTGCAGGTCGGTCGATCGCACATTGAACCCGGGAATATAGAAAGTGAAACGACGATTGAAGTCATGCACTGAGTGCTCTGCGGCGAGTTCCGCCTCTCTTGCGGGAGCTAGGTCCTTGGCCCATCCGTGGCTGCGTAGCATCAGCAGAAGTTCGTACATTTCCGGATCATCCGTACAGATCATTCCGCCTTCGATGGTCGAAAGGTGGTGGCCGAAATAGAACGACATCGTGCTCATGGCGCCGAAGGTTCCCACCAAGGTTCCGTCGAATCGTGAGCCGGTGGCAGCGCAGGCATCTTCGAGAAGAACGAAGTCGTACTCGTCCTGAAGCGCACGAATCTTCGAGGCATGGAACGGAACGCCGAGCACATGCACACCGAGTACCGCGGCCGCACGATGTTCCGCCAGCAAGGATTCCAAGTGAGCGCAATCGAGTCCCCAGTCATCCGGATCCGCATCACACAAGATGGGCTCGAAGCCAAGCTGAATGGCCGGTGCGACCGACGTCGCCCAGCTCACTGCCGGCACGATGACCTTCCTGTTGGGGAGTCGGCCGCTTTCCAGCAGGGCGGCATACATCAGGAGATTCGCCGAAGATCCTGAATTGACGAAGACCGCGTGTCGTGTGCCGATCCACCGAGCCCAACGCTCCTCGAATTCCCGGGTCTTCGGGCCGAGTGTCAGCCAAGGGCCCGAGCGCAGCCACGCGATGAGGGAGTCGATGTCCTTCGAATCGATCGTATGCTCTGCAAGGCGGTAGGTTGGCGACTTGAACTTTTCTGTCTCGACTTCGCTCATGAGAAGCTCCTTGCTTCCTTCGTTGTGCTCATGCCCAAATTTCGGTTCTGGAGTTGTTCTTCATGCCAGGCAACGGTCTCTCGCAGGGCTCGGTCGATGTCGAACCGGGGAGTCCACCCCAGACTCCCTAGCAGAGAAGCGTCCAGAATTTTCCGTGGAGATCCGTCGGGCTTGCTTCGATCAAAAAGAATCTCTCCTCGATATCCGACGGCATCTCTGATTCGCAGCGCCATCTCGCCGATCGACATCGTCGTTGCGGCGGAGATGTTGATTGGCCGCTCATCGTCGTACTTCTCCATCAAAAAGATGGCCGCATCGGCTAGGTCGCGAGAGAAAAGGAAATCTCGCTCTGCTTTCCCCGATCCCCACACCGTCAAGTGGGGTAACGATCTTTCTCGAGCATCCCGCATCCGAGCGATCAGGGCGCCGACGACGTGCCCGGTTTGCGGGTCGAAATCGTCGCCCGGTCCGAAGCCGTTCGCGGGGATGGCGGTAATGAAGCACGAGCCGAATTCACGACGATGAGCGAGACAGAGTTCCATTCCGGCGAGTCGGGCCACGGCGTAGGGTTTGCTCGTCGGTTCGAGGACCCCGGACAAGAGCGAGCTTTCGGCCATCGGCTGCGGACACTCGCGTGGGTACCCGCAAGAAGAGCCGAAGTAGAGCAACTTACGAACATGGAAGTCGCGCGCGGCGGAGATCACATGCAAAGCCGAAGAGAGCACGCTTTCCATCAACTCAACGGGATGATGCTGGTTTTCGCGAATGCCCGCAGATCGTCCGCAAGCGGCGAAGACGAACTCCGGTCGGAGTTCGTTGAAAAATTTTCGCGTCGCACTGCGGTCCGAGTAGTCGGGTTCGTCGTGATGGAGGTTGATCACTTGGTGAAAGCCGCGACTTGCGAGTTCGTCTATCAGGCTGCGCCCGATGAGGCACTCTCCGCCGGCAACGAGAATGCGCGCGTCGAGCCTCCACCCGGGCAAGGGCGAGTCGTGTCCATTTTCTCTACAAAGATCTCGATCCGTCACCGTCGATGGCTCCGCGCACTGCACCGGTGAGACACCGGCCCCGGATGAAATATGGATTCGCGGCGCAACCCTGACAAGATCGGAAACAACCGGAAGTCGAGCCCGTGTCGAATGGCTGGACAAGGGGAAAACCTGATGGCGGCTCGGGTGCATTCACTTGGGAGTGCGCATATCTTGTGTCGCGACGTGGTGGGTGAAGCGGGTGACCCGCCCGAGAGGTTTGAATGACGATGATGGAGACGGCGTGGCGTGCGGTGCGGGAGGCTTCGCGTTTATGCCGGCAGATCTCGGAGCAGGCCGGCGGAATTCGCTCGCTGATCAAAGACGACCGAAGTCCGGTGACCGTCGCCGACTTCGCGAGCCAGGCGATCGTCATACGGAGACTCAGACAGGCTTTCGGAGACGACGTACGCATCGTGGCCGAGGAGGGTGCTGATGATCTGAGAGATCCGCAGAATGCGGCTCTGCTGGAATGTCTAGTCGGCGCGCTCTCGAAAGTCTGGCCCGATGTCGACGCCGAACAGCTTCTTTCGACGCTCGATGGGGGGGGCGATTCGGGGGGAGAGGGTTGCTTTTGGACGCTCGATCCGATCGACGGTACGCGCGGCTTCTTGCGTGGAGGGCAGTACGCGGTGAGTCTCGGCATGATCGAAGACGGCCGTCCTCGCCTCGGGGTGCTCGGCTGTCCGCACCTTTCGCGCGATCCGGATTCTCCCTTCGATCGGGCAGACGGCGAAGGAACGATCTATTTCGGCGAACGGGGAAGCGGTGTGAAACGCCTCTCCGTCGCCGGCGACGAGATCGATGCCGTCGATCTCGAGCCCCACGGAAAGCTGGGCTCCGTTCTGCGTATCGCGGAATCCGTCGAAGCGGCTCACTCCAATCAGGACACGGTTTCCGCCGTCATCGAAAGGCTGGGGCTGCCGAGTGAACGTCTGCGACTCGACAGTCAGGCGAAGTACGCAGTGGTAGGTCGAGGCCAAGCTCATGCCTATCTGCGCATGCCGACCGATCCCAAGCGCAAGGAGAAGATTTGGGACCATGCCGCAGGTGCTTTCCTGGCGGGCGAGGCGGGATGCATCGTGACGGACATGCATGGCGGGCCGCTCGATTTTTCTCGAGGTTCGACGCTGTGCGCGAATCGGGGCATCGTCTGCGCCCACCGGGAGATACACTCTCGGATCATCGACGCGATCGATGGTCTTTGATCCGTAGCGGCCCGGGAATGCCGATCAAGACATCTCGAGCAGAGCGCCGACGGTCTTTTCGATTCCTGCTGCGACTTCTGAGATGCGTTGGCCGATCATGTAAGCTGGAGTCGTGATCACCTTGCGTTCCTCGTCGACCAACATTTCCGTGACGGCGCACTCGATGTGCCTGGCGCCGAGCGCCTCAAGAGCTTGCGCCGTCTCGGCATCGTCACCGATCGTGAGCGCGGGCGATTCTTCGCCGAGGATCTTGGCCAGCAGCGCCGGGGCGATGCAAAGAGCGGCGACGGGCTTTCCTGCGGCATGAACACTCGAGACGAGAGCGACGACGTCGGGATGCACGGCGCAATCGGCGCCTTTGACGGCGAAATCGCAGAGGTTCTTGGCGGCGCCGAAGCCTCCGGGGAGGATCAGGCCGTCGAGGTCTTCGGCTTGGATCTCGGTGATCTTCTTGATCTCTCCGCGTGCGATGCGGGCGGATTCCACCAGCACGTTTCGGGTCTCGCCCTCGGCGACCTCGCCGTTGAGGTGGTTGATCACGTGCATCTGCTCCACATCGGGCGCGCAGATCAAGGCTTCGGCGCCCTGCCGATCGAGTGCCAGCAGGGTGATCACCGACTCGTGGATCTCTGCGCCGTCGAAGACGCCGCAGCCCGACAGGATGACTCCGATTCGTTTCTTGGGCATGATGTCGCTCCTAGGTGACGCTCCTCGTCACGGCTATGATGTCGTCCGGGGCATTCGCTCGGGACGAAGCGGTGCATTCTACATCCGGTAGAATACGGCCGATTCTTGACTCCGGTCAGGATATCTGTGTGTGCTACACGCGAAAGGATTGAGGGAGAAAAAACGATGAGTGCTCAGTGGTATTTTTCCTACGGCGGCGAGCAGACCGGTCCATTCGATCAAGCGGCGGCCATCGCGCACGCGAAGAAGCAACCGGACGGATATTGTTGGAAGGAGGGGTTTTCCGAGTGGCTACCTATCCGCCAAGTCATGGAGTTGAACTCTACCGAGTCGTTATCGGCGCCGACCCTACCCCCTCCGCAGGCGACTCGCGGCGCGGACGATATCGACTTCAAGATTTTCGGCGACGACATGCAGTTCGTCGAGATCGAACTCGATCCCGGCGAGAGCGCCGTCGCCGAAGCCGGCGTGATGATGTACAAGGACGCCGGCATCGAGATGCAGACCGTATTCGGCGACGCATCCAAGCAGAGCGAGAGCGGGGGGATCTTCAACAAGCTCGTCGGCGCCGGCAAGCGGCTGATCACCGGCGAAAGCCTCTTTATGACGGTCTTTACTCATCGAGGACAGGGCAAGGCCCATGCGGCTTTCGCCGCCCCCTATCCGGGAACGATTCTGCCGATCACTTTGGCCAACGTCGGTGGGATGCTGATCTGCCAAAAAGACGCCTTTCTCTGTGCAGCGAAGGGTGTTTCCATCGGGATCCACTTCCAAAGGAAGATTCTCACCGGGCTGTTCGGCGGCGAGGGCTTCATCATGCAAAAGCTCGAGGGTGACGGGCTGGTCTTCGTGCACGCCGGTGGTACCGTGCAAGAACGTCGACTCGAGGCAGGGCAAACTCTGCATGTCGATACCGGCTGCTTGGTCGCGCTCGAGCCGTCGGTCGACTACGACATTCAGCAAGCCGGCGGGATCAAGACGATGTTTTTCGGTGGCGAGGGGCTCTTCCTAGCGAAGCTCACCGGCCCGGGCAGGGTCTGGCTGCAATCGCTGCCCTTCTCTCGGCTCGCCGGTCGTATGCTGCAGGCGGCGCCGCAACGTGGCGGCAGCCGGGGCGAGGGTTCCATCCTTGGAGGTTTGGGCAACCTGCTCGACGGCGACAATCGCTTCTGATCCGTACCGCTCGACCTGGTTTTCCAGCACTTGCCACGCGGAAGGTGGGATGGCGCACGCGGACCACCGCGGGACCGCCATTCGAGGGAGTCGAAGATGGATGGAGCGATCATAGGGGCGGGCATCGGAGGACTGTCGACTGCCATCGCGATGCGGAAGCGCGATATCCGGGTGAGGGTCTTCGAGGCTGCGCACCGCCTCTGTCCTGTGGGTGCCGGGATTCTCGTTCCCCCCAACGCGATGGCCGTGCTCGAAAGATATGGTTTGGCGGAAGCGGTCATGAGCGCCGGAACCTGTATCGAATCGCTGGCCGTATTCGATTCTCGGGAAAATACCATATCGGAGACCCCGGGATATTTTTCGAAGAACGGAGCCGAGCATCCGACGGTTGCGATTCACCGAGGTTCCTTGCAAGAAGTCCTACTGAGCGCATTGCCGTCCGATGACGTTCTCACAGGGAAGAGGTGTTTCAAGGTCGAAGCTCGTCGTGAGCGGAGCGAAGCTTTTTTCGATGACGGTACATCAGTTACGGGTACGTTCCTGGTCGGAGCGGATGGTCTTCACTCGCAGGTCAGGCGCTCCATCTTTCCTCAGGGCCGGCTGCGCTATTCCGGGCAGGCTTGCCGGCGTGGAGTGTCGAAGATCGTCCTTCCTCCAGCCTACAGGACGCGGCTTTCGGAATTGTGGGGCGCGGGTCTCCGCTTCGGATTCGTTCCGGTGAGCGATTCGCAGGTCTATTGGTACGCCACGAGCGTCTCGGAGGCGGGCGAAGTCGATCGGCGACCGACGGCCAAGGAGGAACTCCTCACCGCCTATGCCGACTTTTCCGGACCGGTCTCGGATATCATTGCGCAGACGAAGTCCACAGAAATCATACGTGACGATATCCATGATCTTTTTCCCATGAACTCATGGTTTTCGGAATCTACGGTACTGATCGGAGATGCGGCTCATGCATCCACGCCGAATCTCGGGCAGGGAGGCGCACAGGCGATCGAAGATTCCTGGGTGCTTGCAGGGAAGCTGGCAAGTGGGAACTCCGCTCGAGATGCATTCGCTCGCTTTCAAGCGGTGAGGTTCCCAAGAGTCGAGCGGATCGTCAAGGCTTCGTGGAGAGTCGGTCAAGTGACGAACTTGACCAACAAAGCAGTGTGTCGGCTGCGCGACATCACGTTTCGTTGCCTGCCGAGCTTCATGGCGAGACGGCACTCGCGTTGGCTATACGACGTGCCCTTGTGACCCCTCCCGCCGTCGCCGGGAGCAGAGGGACTTCCGGTCACCGTGCGTTCGCAGCGATCCGGCTGCTCGTAAGTTCTCGAAGATCCCACCCTCTTGGCTACCCCGGCGGGGTTCGAGGCGTCGGGGCCTTAGTGCGTCTTCGAGGATCTCGTGCGGCGGGAGGGCCCTGCTCTTCGCGCTGAAATCGCTTACAATCAAAATGTACTAAAATATGAAAAATTAGTACTTTCGGGGTGGCGAAGCGTTCTCTCTTGCTGTTATGCTAAAACTTCATAATTTAGTATAAATAAGTAGATCAGAGGAAAGCGATCGTGGGTGATGGGAAGGCCATGCACCTGCCGGCGGCGCCGCCGGACCGGCAGGCGATTTTGAACGAGATCGGACACCTGAAATTCTTCGAGCAGGTCCTGCCGCAAGTCACCGGTGTGACCGATTCGACGGGGAGATACCTGCACTGGGACGATCTGCGCTACAAGAAGCCGATTCCCGGCGGGCTCACCCGCGAGGAGTGGTGGGCGGGCTTGCGATTCCAGCGGGAGAGTCGGGCGAAGGAAATACCACTCGAATGCAAGGACGGAGTCTCCTTTTCTTACAATCTGCCCGACTCGATTCTCGAATCGCTCCACGAAATCGACCAACGGGCCGCCGGCACGATCCAGATGCCGGACGAGATCACCAGCCCCGAGATGAAAGACCGATACTACGTCAGCTCGTTGATCGAAGAGTCGATCACCTCGAGCGTTCTCGAGGGTGCTGCGACGACACGCAAGGCCGCCCAGGAACTGCTACGAACCGGTCGAAAACCGAAAGACCAAAGCGAGCGGATGATCGTCAACAACTTTCGAACGATGAAGCTGATCGAATCACTTCGCGGAGAAAAACTGTCTTCCGATCTCATCATGGAACTTCATCGTTCGATCACCGAAAAAACGCTCGATTCGCCGGAGGAAGTCGGTCGATTTCGTCGGGCGGAAGAGAGAATCGTGGTAGAGGACATGTACGGTCATGTCTATCACGTTCCACCACCGGCAGAGGATCTCGAGAAACGCATCGAGGCGATGTGCCGGTTCGCGAACGGCGAATCTCCGGATTTCTTCGTTCATCCCGTACTTCGAGCCATCATTCTTCATTTCTGGCTAGCTTACGATCATCCATTTACGGATGGAAACGGTCGAACGGCTCGCGCCCTTTTCTACTGGTCAATGCTTCGGCACAGCTATTGGTTATTCGAATTCATCTCGATCTCGTCAGTGATTCTCGATGCCCCAAGAAGCTATGGTCGAGCGTTTCTCTATGCGGAAAACGACGAAAACGACCTTACCTACTTTCTCGTTTATCACCTAGAAATCATCAAGAAGGCCATCAAGAGTCTTCACCGCCACATCGAGCGAAAAGCAAACGAGGTGCGGCACTTGGAAAGTCTGCTTCGCGGAGTCGTCGATCTGAATTACCGGCAACGGGTGATGCTCGGCCATGCACTGAGGCATCCACATCAGTACTACACGATCAGGTCGCATCAGACGAGTCATGATGTCGTGTATCAAACTGCGCGAACGGATCTCCAGGACCTCGCCAATCGCGGCTTGCTGCTATCACGAAAGATCGGTCGAACTTGGCACTATCGTGCGGTTCCGCATCTAGAACGGGCGTTGAAAAACCTCTCATGACAACCGTGGAAATCGTGCGGGACCCTTCGAACGATCGATGGGCCTCGCAGGTGGCGGATACGCATCACAAAAGGTGGTGATCTAGGCAACTCCACTTCGGTACGTAACCGGTCGAAAACCGACGTCTCCCCCCACGGCGCCGGCCTCCTTCCTCAGCTGACCGGATGTTCCGCGAAAAGCGTCTTCCAGATCCTCGGCGTCAATTCATCGACTCGGGAGAGTGGGTGCCGATCCACTCGTTGAAGCACATCGACGAGGTAAGCGTAGGAATTCATATACCGTCCCCCTCCCGAACT
>JALUUK010000414.1 GCA_027021395.1 Acidobacteriota bacterium | reverse complement strand
CATTGGACAACGACCTCCCCGCCCACCGCTACACATCGAGAGAATTTCGAAACGGCGTCAGCCATTTTCCGAGACTGGCTCCCGGCATATCGCCGAGCAGCCCAAAACGATCTGGCCGCGCTCGAGCACTTGCTCGAGCAAGCAGGCGCCCCCTGGACACCGGGCCGTATCCCGCAATGGCATCCCTGAAGCCGCACCTCCCCACTGCAGATGATCGCGGTGGGGAACCGCTACGCCGCGCTCGCTTCATTCGCGAAGTCCTTCACGAATGAAGTGGACGGTGAAGAGAGGACCGGGGCGGACACCGGCCGAAGAACGGCCGGGCCGCTCCCAAGATCCCCATCGGCCGAAGCTCGCTCGTGTCAACGGCGAGGCAACGGTGTCGTGTTCCGCTCGCTCACTGGAGGAACCGGCTTCTTCACCGTACGACCTTCGCTGAGCGTGCTTGCATCGCGCCGCCCCACGTTCACTTGCCGATCTTGCCCGCTCGTCGTTCCAACGACTTCGGTCCGCCCGACGGGACGAACGGGAGGGTCATAGTCTTCAGACGGAACGAAAAGCATACCGTCGAAAAGCGCATTGTAGATCGCCGTCGGCGTTTGTCGCACGGGATAGGTGTCGTTGGTCAACCAGCGCGCTAGCAGGTTGGCATAGAACGGGCTGGCGATATTGCCGCTGGTGCCGCCGGGAAGGCTGGTCTGAGCTTCGATCGAACCGGGATCGCTTGCGACTTCTCCCACGTAACGGCGCACCGGACCGTTGGTAAAGATGAAGGCGTGGCTCGACGAAGCACGCGCGGAATGCCTCGCGGCGTCGGGCGCCTCGAGACCACCATCGACGGCGAATCCGTCGAGGTCGTCAAATGACGGTGGGAAGGCTCCGCCTGCAGGGGGTACGTTGAAAGGCCCCCCGAGCGGATGGCGCAGAATCAGACGGTGCAGTCTTCCCCACACGTAGTCGTCCTGATTTGTCGATGCCTTGAAGGCATCTTCGAAGGCTTCACCGGCCAACAGGTCGAGCGCTTCGGCCAAGCTTCGGAGAACGATGATGTCCCGCCGATCCCCGGCATCCTCGACATCGGGAAGATCGAAGAAATTGACGCCCGAAGCTCCTACTCCCTGTCGAGTCTCGAAACTGTCGAACAAGTTTCTCAGTGCGGAGACGGATTGGCTGCTACCCGGCTTGGGTAGCCCGGCGAGGTCCATCGGCACGTCGATCGTGTTGCGGATGATGCGCGCCCGCCACACGGAGTAGATCGTCGTCGCCACGCTCGCATCGATTTCCGCGGCGTCCGGCTCGCTTCGCTCTCCGTTCTCGTCGGCCGCGTCGAAACCTTCGAAAACCCCGGTAGCCGTGGCATGGTTCCAATTCGCCAATCGCTCGACGGCTTCAGAAACGCGTGGGTCGGCAGCGAGATCGGCCATCATGGGATGGGCCGAATCGGCCGTCGCGCGCTCGTAGGCTCCAAGAATGACGGGAGTAAAGACCTGCGCGTCGCGCATGGTCGTCTCCGCCTGCACGGCTTTCATGTCTTCTGCATTGAGCAGTCCGTCTTCACCCATCCGCTCGTGAAGCGCGTCCCAAATGCGCTGGGCGCGCTGCCCGTCGGCAAAACCGTAACCGAGATAGAAGATGCCGCCTCCAGGCCTGAGCTGATTGAGCGGCTGGTTGTCAAGCGTGATGCCTGCCGGATCGTTGTTCGCGTTGATAAAGAATCCCGCGGGAGGATCGATGAGATGCGGCATCTCATCGACGGGCAAGATCTCATAGGGATTTGCGCGGCGCGGATCATCGCTCGTCGCGCGAATCCACTCATTCCCACCAAGACCGTTGCGAATGAACCACGGCGGCAAACCGTTGATTCTTCCCTGCTGCAGATCTTCTCGAATCGGCATTTCCGCAGAGGTGAAGTAGGCGATGTGCCCGTCGACTCCGGCATAGGCCCAGTTTTGTGAGCCAAAGTCGAAAAAGTCGAGTGCTCTGCGGAAATCGTCCAGATTCCGGGCGAGATTGACCAAACGGAAGAAATCCATCTCTCGTGTCGCCGCAAAGCCGGTGTATTGCACGCTGAGCGCGAAACCGGTCTCTAGATCGAGAGCGATGATCGGCCCGTTGTTGCGGCGAGGCGAAATCAATACGACGGCGGGGATATAGGTTTCGCCGACGAAACCGTCAGGCGGCGCCGTCTCGAGGTTGTCCGGCTCGCCATCGCCGATCCGGTTGTAGCGAAAGACCTGCGG
>JALUUK010000413.1 GCA_027021395.1 Acidobacteriota bacterium | reverse complement strand
GATGGGGATTCCGGCTGCGGAGATCGACACGGCATCGTTCGCCGCCGCTGCGAACGAGTGCGACGTGGTCGTTGACGGCCAGGCCAAGTACACCTGCGACGGCGTCGTCAACACCGACAGGCCGACCATCGAAAACCTGAAGGCGCTGCTGTCCTCCTGCCGCGGCATGATCATCTACAGCGGCGGCAAGTACCGGCTGCTGATCGACGCGGCAGAGGCCAGCAGCTTCAGCTTCACCGAGGACAACATCGTCGGCCAGCTGACGATCAACTGGGATTCCCGGCGCGACCGCAAGAACCGCATCCGCGCGCAGTACTTCTCGGAGACGCGCCGCTACCAGCCCGACTTCGTGGTGCAGGACTCGAGCGCCTACCGCGCCGAGGACAACGGGACGGTCCTCGAGAAGATCATCAACCTGCCGTTCACGACCAACTACAAGCGTGCCCAGCGCATCGCCGAGCAGGAGCTGAAGCAGTCCCGGTTCTCCATCACCTGCGAGTTCAGCGCCCAGCTCGACGGCCTCCGCGCCGAGGTCGGGGACGTGGTGACCATCACCCACAGCACGCCGGGCTGGGTGAACAAGCAGTTCCGGGTCGTCGCGATCGAGTACGACTCGCTGACCACCGTCAAGGTGCGGTGCCGCGAGTACGACGGCTCGGTCTACTCAGGCGATCCGCTGCCCACGGAGTCGACGCCGCCAGCACCCACCATCCCGCGTCCCCGCGACGTGGTCCTTGACGTTCCGAAGGTGGAGGAGTCGGTGACGTGGATCGACACCTTCGAGAACGACGTCGACGGCTGGACGGGGAATGGGGCGACCATCGCCCAGGATGCGGATGCCGCCGTAGGCTCGGCGGCGGCAAGGGTCACAGGGACAGGATCGGCCGCCACGGATCACGTCGCCTTCCAGCTTCCGGCCTCGTTCTGGTATGCGGCGACCGTCCCGGGGCGGCGCATCCGCGTCCAGTTCTGGCACAAGCAGCCTTCGGCTGGGGCGTCGTCCGCCGCCCGGGTAGAGATCACGAACGGCACGGACACGGCCGGGCTGGACATTGCGCCCGGGTCGTCCTGGCAAAGCGACGGCTTCCTGTTCGCGCCGTCGGTCATCGGGACCGGGCTCACGCTGAAGATCTACCCGGACCGCAACGGCACAAACGGCTCCGTGCTGATCGACAACATCACGGCGTTCGTCGTGCCGGATCTCATCGACGCGGCGAGCATCAGCCAGTGGATCGACGCTGCGGCGATCGGAAGCGCCTACATCGCGAATGCCGCGATCCAGAACGCGCACATCGACCGCGCCAGCGCCAACCGACTCCAGATCGAAACGGCCGACATCAAGGACCTGAATGTCACCGAGATCAAGATCGCGAACGGGAGCATCACGAACTGGGCCACGGCGTACACGGCTGGCGGAGATTCCTGGTACCAGGAGAAATGTCCCAACTTCTCGGGGGTGTTGAACGTCACCCTGAATGTCTCGTTGGGCTCGTTCGTGCTCGTCTATGGGTGGGTGGACGTAGCCGCAGTTTCTACGTTCAGTGAAGGGCGCGTGCGCCTGTCCGGCGGAGGAGCTGGCACCATGGGCGAGTGGGATATCCCGTGCACGTCGAGAGATTCCAAGGGCTCCTGCCTTGGGAACTCCCCAGTGTGGGTATCCGCAGTGGACTACGCGCCTGCGGTTGGGAACAACACGTACACGGTGAGCGTGTGCGACAAGGGATGGTACGGATGGAGTACGCGCCCGAAGGCTCGCATCTACGCGATCGAGTTCAAGAAATGAGCGTCCCGTACATCGTCTACGACCTGGCGAGCGGGCTCATCCGAAGGATCGGCCACGCGATGGATGCAAGCGGCGGTGGTCAGACAGCGCGGAGCCAGGCGGCGGCGGACGAGGGGGTGATTGTCGGCATTGCACATCCCGAGACGCAGTACGTCGACCCCGCGACGAAGGAGATCAGGACCCGGCCGGTGCTTGCTCTGTCGGTTGACAGGACGACGATCGCTGCGGATGGAGTCGACAAGGCGACGATCAGCGGCGTGCCGGCCGGTGCCCGGTATGCCGTGCTAGGAACAACCATCACGGGACAGGTAGACGACGGCACGATCGAGGTCACGAGCACGAAGCGCGGCGCGCTGACGGTCGTCGTCTGGCAGGGCGTCTCGCGTCCCTGGAAGGTGGAGATCACCGCGGTATAGGGGCGGCATGACAAGGGTCCACATCTCGGAATCGCCGGAGGAGCGCGAGCGCAGGCGG
>JALUUK010000412.1 GCA_027021395.1 Acidobacteriota bacterium | reverse complement strand
CGCACTCGCCCCGGTCAGGGTTTCCTTGCAGATATTCGACGATGTCGGCATGCCCGCACTTCGACAAAAGTCCATCGCCCTGACGGGCTATCTCGATCGCCTGCTTCGCGAGGCCCAAATCGGAGGGCTCGAGATTCTGACCCCCGCCGATGCCGAAAGCCGTGGCTGCCAATTGTCGCTGAGGTTCGAGCACGCAGCGAAAACCATCTTCGATCGACTCCAGAGAATGGACGTCGTCGCCGATTTGCGCGCTCCGGACGTCATTCGCGTCGCGCCGGTCCCGCTATACAATCGCTATGTCGATGTTTGGGATTTCGTCCAGAGACTGTGCGAGTGCGTCGGAACATGAATTGCGTCGCATCACCAGGCACTTGCCGGAGGCCGGCCCCGTCAACTGAAGGGTGAAGCAGACATGAGCCAGAACTACTCAAAGTATCTAAGACTCGAAGGATTGCTCGCGCAGCAGCAACCACTAGGCGATCCGCCGGAACACGATGAGATGCTTTTCATCATCATCCATCAAACCTATGAACTCTGGTTCAAGCAGGTTCTCCACGAATTCGGCAAGATCTCCCGCGATTTGCTTTCCGGAGACCTCTACGGCGCCATCGCGACCTTCAAACGCGTGCGCATGATCTTCAAGACGCTCGTCGGCCAGCTCGACATTCTCGAAACGATGACCCCCATGTCCTTCCAAGCCTTCCGCGAGCGGCTCGAGACCTCGTCCGGCTTCCAGTCGACTCAATTCCGAGAATTCGAATTCGCGCTCGGCTTCAAAAGACCGGAGATGCTGCGCTTCGTCGCGGGAAATCCCTCCGCCGAGGAGCGCCTGCTCGAGCGCCTTCGCTCCCCTTCTCTCTATGACGATTTCTATTGTTTTCTTGAAAAACGGGGCGTGAAGATACCGGAACAAATCCGAAACAAGCCCATCGAGGCGGCCACCATTCCCCACGAAGCGATCCAAGAGCAACTCATCGCGATCTATACCGACCAACCCGATGTCGCCATCCTCCTAGAACTGATGGTGGATCTCGATGAGGGAATTCAAGAATGGCGCTATCGCCACGTGAAGATGGTCGAGCGCACGATCGGCAACAAGAAGGGAACCGGCGGATCTTCCGGCGTCGACTTTCTCAAGAAGTCGCTCTTTCAGCCCGCTTTCCCGGATCTCTGGGCCCTTCGACGACATTTCTAGCCTGGAGACGACATGGCCCTGCATGACATCTCGCCCCGCCTTCATCCCGGCCTAGCCGTCTGGCCGGGTGATACGCCTCTTCGTCGCCGTGTTCTGCAGGACATGGAATCGGGAGACGGCCTGACCTTGTCCGCACTCGAGGCCACGGTGCACCTCGGCGCTCATGCCGACGCTCCTTCGCACACCAGTGCGAAGGGAGGCAGCATCGAAACACGGCCTCTCGAGCCCTACTTGGGCCATTGCCAGGTCATGCACGTCGATTGCTCGCCCAGTTCTCGGATCCGCATCGAAGATCTAGGCGGAACCGTGCAAAGCCGGCGCCTGCTGCTCGCCACCGGAACTTTCCCCGACCCCAACGGCTTCAATGAAGACTTCGCCGCGCCGGATCCCTCCCTGATCGACCACCTCGCCGAAGCGGGCGTGATCTTGCTCGGCGTGGACACGCCGAGCGTCGATCTCTTCCACTCCAAGGACCTCCCAAGCCATGCTCGACTACTCGAGCACGACATGGCAATCTTAGAGGGGCTCGTACTCCGAAATATCCCCAATGGTTTCTACGAAGTGATCGCCCTACCCCTGGCGCTGGCGGGATTCGATGCCAGCCCGGTTCGCGCGATCTTGAGGGACCTGCCGTGATGCTTTACCAAAAGACGACCTCCCCGACGATACTCCTCCTGTTGATCTCGGCCGCGCTAGCGGCTTTGGGACCGGCGCTGTCTGCAACGGATGAACCACCTCAAACTCCTGAAGTCTCTGCAGAGGACGCTGCGGCGATCCGCACAACGTTCGATGTTTTCCGCTCTGCCATTGGAATAAGACACGCAGAGCACGCGCTCGCCGAAATCTCCGAGGACTCCCTCAGATCCTTCGAGATCATCCGGCGTATGGCCATTGCCGGCAAGAGACTCAAGATCATGGGACTCGCACCCTCGAGCCGCCTCATGGTCTTCATTCTGCGGCTGAAGTTGACGCAGGAGCAACTCGAGGCGATGACCGCAGAAGATCTCTTCAAGACCGCCGTCAAGAACGGTTGGTATGGGCGAGCCGTCGTCTTGAACTCGAAG
>JALUUK010000411.1 GCA_027021395.1 Acidobacteriota bacterium | reverse complement strand
GGCCAGCTTCGCCGCGATGCGCGCGATGGGAAATCCCGTCGCCTTCGACGCAAGCGCCGACGAACGCGAAACCCGTGGGTTCATCTCGATCACGAGCAAGCGCCCTGTGGCAGGATCGACTGCAAATTGAATATTGCTGCCGCCGGTCTCGACACCGACGGTACGAATGATCTTCAGCGCGGCGTCTCGCATCAGCTGATATTCGCGATCCGTCAAAGTCTGCGCCGGCGCGACGGTGATCGAATCGCCGGTATGAACCCCCATCGCATCGAAATTTTCGATGGAACAGATGATCACGACGTTATCCGCGCCATCCCGCATGACCTCGAGCTCATACTCCTTCCATCCGAGAGCCGATTCTTCGATCAAGATCTGGTCGATCGGCGAAAGATCCAGTCCGTGCGCAACGATCTCGCGAAAGTCCTCCGCATTCCAAGCGATCCCTCCTCCGGCCCCACCTAGGGTGAAGGATGGGCGAATCACTGCTGGAAAGCCGACGTCTTGGAGGATCTGCTCCGCCTCTTCGAAATTCGTCGCGAATCCGCCTCGCGCCATCTCAAAGCCGGCTTGAGAGATCGCTTCGAGAAAGAGCTGGCGGTTTTCGCAGATCTCCACGGCCTTACGGTCGACGCCGATCATCTTGACACCGTGGCGCTCGAGAACACCCGCACGGTCGAGTTCGACGGCGAGATTCAAGGAAGTCTGCCCGCCAACCGTCGCAAGCAGTGCATCCGGCTTCTCTTGCTCGATGATCTTCGTGCAAGCTTCGACCGTCAGGGGTTCGACATATGTTCGATCGGCGATCTCCGGATCGGTCATGATCGTCGCCGGATTCGAATTGACCAACGCAACTTCGACTCCCTCTTCCTTCAATGCCAAGCATGCCTGAGTTCCGGAGTAGTCGAACTCACAGGCTTGTCCAATCACGATCGGCCCGGAGCCGATCACCAGCACCTTGTTTATATCTTTGCGTCGCGGCATTTGATCCCTACCCTAAAAAAAGGGCCGCATCACTGCGGCCTCTCTTTTTGAGAAGATGAAGTCGTTCTCAACCTTCGCTCTTTTCACTCGGCGCGGCCTTCTTTGAGCCGAGAAGCTTACCGAGACCTTTCTTTTTCGTTCCAGCATCGCCATCGGTGGAGAGATCCGCAGGCTTTTCCTTCAGCTCGACCAATTCGATCATCGCCATTTCGGCGCCGTCGCCCCTGCGGTGGGACATCCGCATGATCCGCGTGTATCCGCCCGGCCGATCGCTGAATCTCGGCGCGATCTCGGTGAATAGGTGCCGCACGACGCTTCGATCGCGAAGCTCCTTCGCCACCAGTCTGCGGGAATGCACGGAGTCGTCCTTGGCTCTCGTGATGAGGCGTTCCGCGTAGGAACGCAGTTCTTTGGCCTTACCCAAGGTGGTCGTCAGGCGCTCCTCTTGAAAAAGAGAAGTCGCCAAATTGCGCAAGAGAGCGAGACGGTGCTCTGTCGTGCGGCCAAGCTTGCGATGTGCTTTACGGTGCCTCATGGTCGTCGTCTTCCTCGGCGATATGACTTGCTCGTGATGATTCTCGCGTTCAAATGCGGCCCGCGCCTTCCGCTGTGCCACCGAGCCGCATCCCCAGCGAGAGTTGCATCTCCGCGAGCATTTCCTTGATTTCGTTGAGCGACTTTCGCCCGAAATTCTTCGTCTTGAGCAATTCCGGCTCGGTCTTCTGCACGAGATCGCGCACGGTTTCGATTCCGGCGTTCTTCAAGCAATTGTAGGACCGTACCGACAGGTCGAGTTCATCGATCGAGCGATCGAGATGCTCACGAAGCTTTTCATCGCCGGATTCCGCAACTTCCGGCTCCATATCCACTCGATCTTCGAAGTTGATGAAGATCGCTAGGTGATCGCAAAGCAGTCTCGCAGCACCGGAGATGCCTTCTTGCGGAGTCACCGTCCCGTCGGTCGTCACTTCAAGCGTAAGCTTGTCGTAATCCGTAGAGCGCCCGACACGGGCGGGGTCCACCGTAAAGTTGACCTTGCGCATCGGCGAGTGAACGGAATCGATCGGGATGTACCCCAGCGCCAAGTCTTCATCCATATTCAGATCGGCCGGCACGTACCCACGCCCGTTCTTGATTCGCATCTCCATCTCGATCGAGCCTTCGTCTGAAAGCGTTGCGATCACCGCATCCCGTTCGAGAACTTCGACGTTCGAAGAGGTTTCGATATCGCCGGCGGTGACGACCTTCGGGCCCTTCGCGACGAGCCGTGCGGTCTCAACCTTG
>JALUUK010000410.1 GCA_027021395.1 Acidobacteriota bacterium | reverse complement strand
TCCGCAAGGAGTGCGCGTCCGGAAGTCGCGAGGAATTGCGCTCCTTCCCACACATGAGAAGGGGGATCGTGAAGCAGGTTCGGCAGAACTTTCTCGGGCGCATCCGTCGCGCGAAAGCAGAGGCCCGGCCGGCGGGCGACGCGTCGTCGAACCCAGCGAAGCGCCCGTTCTTCGACGAGCTCTCCCATTTCTTGAAGAAAGGCCAACAGCGCCTCGTCATCGGTCGCCAAGGGGCGTCGCAGGACTCCTTTTTCGTCGAAGACTTCTTGGGCTTTGACGGCGTCGGCCGACGAGGTCGGGGTGCCGAAGAGGCGAGGTTCGATCACCTCGCCGAAACGCAAATAGATGCGGGGCGCTGAGGCGGCAGCCGAAAAGTCATCATCGAGCCGTGCCCCCCGATGCAGCCAAAGCCTCACCCGCTCAACGTGCTTACAAGTATGCAAGCGATTGGCTTCGAAGTCGGGACAGGTGCAGGAATGCGGTCCGCCCGCTTGTCCGCGGAGCGTGACCTCGTAAGAGAAGCCGCTTTCAGAGCGAACGGTTAGCGTTGGAGGTTCGGCGATCTCGACTTTCAACGATTCATGCAAAGCCGCCGCTTGCCGTTCGTTTAGAGCACTTTCTCGCGACGGCTCTGCATCGTGAGTTTCGCCTCCTTCCTGTGGAGAAGGCGAGCCCGGATCGTCCGCGGCCATTTCACCGAGGGCCCATCCGTAGCTCTCGGACAAGCCGAGAGCTACGGCGACTTGGTGCTTGCAGGGATCACGCCACGACGGGCACGAGCAGCGGTGAGAAAGCCGCCCGTCTTCCGACCAGAGTGCGACATCGTAGTCGCCGCCCGTCCCGCCGACGACACTGCGAATGCTGCTCGCCGTGCCTACGAGTTCACCGACGCGTCCCTCCTTCAAATAGCGCAGGCCCTCGCGCAAAGCTTGACTGCCGGCTTCGCTGAGAAACGCTCCGAGGATTCTGCGCGTGATCACGCTGCATTATCTACCGTCCGCGGCCATCTCGCTTTGCCTCGAGCGGGGGGTGGGAGGGGTCGACAAGGCGGTGACGCCGGGACCATTGATGGTCAAGGTGTAGTCACCGGTCGCTCCCTGATAACCGTCGACGCGAATGAAATAGCGCGTCACGGAGCAGTTGTAGGTTCCCGTCTCCGGATCGTTGGTCGTATAGCCTCTAGCGACGTCGTTTACCAAGTCGGATTCATCGTAGAGATACCAGTCGAAATCCGCGGTCCCGAGGATGTCGAGCACGATCTCCACGTTGCCGGCCGTCTGCACGTCGAAATAGAACCAGTCATCATCATTGCTCGACGAGAGCGTTCCACTGACGGCGACTGCATTCCCCATCGGCCCGTCGGCGGTGGATCCGCCGCCGTTGTCTTCGGATTCCGAAGTGATCGGACCGCCCGTCACTTCGACTGCATCGAAGGCGAAGCCGTCGGAGGCGATCGGGTAGTTGTCGTACTGCTGGAACTTGATGACGAAAGTCGAAGTCAACGACAGGCCGTTGGAAGAGGCGAGCTGATCGACATCGAGCGAGAAGAAGGTCCATGTCTCGTTCGTATAGCTTTGCCCGTTCAGATCCTGCACCTTGACGAAGGTCGATCCGCCGTCATCGGAGAAGTAGATGCCGTCTTGGCTGTGCGTCTCGTCGCCGAACTCCTTCCACCAGAAGGTCAAGTCGACACGGCTGTGACCGGCAAGGTCGACATGCAGCCATGCCTCGTTCTGCGAGAATCCACCGCTGGTCGCATCGTCGAGCGTCATATGATAACTGCCGCGACGCGGGCCGTTCGTGCTGGTGACCTGTATGCGTCCATCTCCGGTAGAAGACGTCGTCCAGAAGGAATCGAGCGCTCCCGATTCGAAGCCGGTCTTGTAGGGAAGGGCGGCATACGATCCGCCGCCCCCGCCGGCTGCCGCTGCCACGGAGACGTCATCGAAAGCGAAACCATCCGAAGTCATCGGATAGTTGTCGTATTGCTGGAACTTGACCACAAAGGTCGCCGTCAGATTCAATCCGTTGGATGCCGCCAATTGGTCGAGATCGAGTCGGAAATTCTGCCAGGTGTTGTTGGTGTAGCTTTGACCATTGAGATCTTGCACTTTGACGAAAGTGGACCCGCCGTCGTCGGAGAAGTAGACGCCGTCTTGGGCGTGGGTTTCGTCACCGAACTCCTTCCACCAGAACTCGAGATCGACGTCGGTTTCTGCGCTCAAGTCGAGATGCAGCCACGCCTCATTCTGTGAGAACCCTCCGCTGGTCGAATCGTCCATGGTCATATGATACGAACCCGTATTCGGACCGTTGCTGCTGAGTACGCGCACGCGGCCGTCACCCGTCGAGGTGGTCGTCCAGAATCCATCGAGGGATCCGGATTCGAAACCCGTAGAGTAGGGGAGCGGAGAATATGAACCGGTCGGGGCTGTTTCAATGGTGAAGTCGGCGTCGCTGATGTCATTGGTGGCGACCTGCGCAGCGTCGGCGACGCGCACGCGGCCCTGAGTCGTCGGATCGCCGGGGACCGTCCAGTCGTATGAACCGTCGTTCGGCGTCGACGAAGTGATCGTGGTCCAGGTGGAACCGGCATCCGTCGAGTAGTCGATCTTCACGTCATTGATCGAGCCGGTGCTCGTCCACGTGATCGTCTCGACGTTGCCTTCCGTCAAAGTCTCGCCGCCGTTGGGATAGGTTACGGTGATCGAATCCGCCGGTGCGCCGACTGCGCGGGCGGCGATCTCATCGAATCCGAAGCCATCGGAAGTCATGGGATAGTTGTCGTATTGCTGAAACTTGACCACGAAGGTTGCGCTTAGAGTCAGGCCGTTGGAGGCGGCGAGCTGATCGACATCCAGCACGAAATTCTGCCACGTGTTGTTGGTGTAGCTCTGCCCGTTGAGATCCTGCACCTTGACGAAGGTCGATCCGCCGTCGTCCGAGAAGTAGACGCCGTCTTGTGCGTGTGTTTCGTCGCCGAATTCCTTCCACCAGAACTCCAGATCGACATTGCTCTCCGCCGAAAGATCGAGGTGGAGCCACGCTTCGTTCTGCGAAAACCCGCCGCTGGTCGAATCGTCCATCGTCATCTGGTACGAGCCTGCGTAGGGTCCATTGCTCGACAGAATGCGTACGCGGCCGTCGGCGGTGGAGGAAGTCGTCCAGGAGGCGTCGAGCGTGCCGCTTTCAAAACCGGTGGAATAGGGCAGCGTGGCGTAGGTCGGTCCCGCGCCTCCACCGCCCGCGTTCACGGCGGCGCCGGCATCGACGAGTCCGTAGCCGCTGTAGCGATCCCAGCCTGATCCCGACTCCACGTTGACGATGTCGCGGGCGGTCTCGACCAAGCGCTGTCGGACTTGAGCCGGGGTCCACGTGGGGTTCGCAGCAACGATCAGTCCGGCCACACCGGCTGCATAGGGAGACGCTGCCGATGTGCCGTTGAACCACTGGTAGTAGTCCGTCGCCGTGTAGCCACCGCTTCCGGAGATATCCGTGGTGGGTAGAATCGTGGGTGCGATGACATCCACGGCTCCCGCGGCATCCTGGGTGTTGACGCCGTAGTTCGAGCCCCACCAACGCTCCCCGTCGCAGGTGTAACCGTTGGGATCGGTACTGACGCCGGCGCTCACTTCCGAGGCCAAGCTCGACGAGCGCTTACGCCCGTCGCAGGGCGATGCAGCGCCCACAGCGATGACGTAGGGGTTGATCGCGGGGTAGGAGATCGTAGATGCGTTGTCGTTGCCGGTTGCCGCCAGCAGCGTGACGCCGGCGTTGTAGGCATAGAGCAGTGCGTCGTCCGTTGCCGGGTCGGATGTGATCCCGGCTCCGAAGCTCATGTTCACCACGTCGGCACCGTTGTCCGCAGCGTAGTAGAGCGCATTTTGAATGGCGGAGAAAGCCATGTTTCCCGCGTCGTCGGCTACCTTCAGCGGCATGATCGAGCAGCCCCCGGCAATGCCTGCGGGGCCGAGATTGTTGTTCGAGACCGCGGCGGCTACGCCGGCGGTCGATGTGCCGTGACCGGGCGAGGCGCTGTCGTCATCGGGGTTGCTGTCGCCGCTGCCGTAGTCCCAGCCGGTGACTTGGTTCAGATCGGGGTGATTCGCATCGACGCCGGAGTCGATGATGGCGATCACCACCGAGCTGTTGCCGTAGCCTTGACTTTGGTCCCACGCGGCTTCTGCGTTGGCGTCGAAACCCGGCGTTCCCACAGGGGTTCCGTTGTCATGCCCGCCGCAGTTCCAGCAGTAATCCTTCATCTGGCCTGTGTTGTTGTGACCCCACTGGTCGGGATAGTCCGGGTCGTTGGGTACGGCGGCCGGAAAAGCCCGCCAATCGGGCGATGCCGCCTCGACATGGACATCGAGCTCATAGGTTTGCGCGAGTTCGATCAGATCGAGTCCCTCAGGGAATTCGAAGCGGAACCAGCGGCTGACGCCGATTGCTTCGTCCAATGCGCGGTTTTGAACCTCGATCGTCGAGCGCGTGATTTCACGCAATCCCGCGTCTCGGCCGATGGCATCGAGTGATTCGAGACCCGTCAACGGTCCGTCTGCCGCCAACCCGCGACGCACTGCATAACCGAGAGTCGATTGCTCGAGAGATTCGGGCTCGAGCTTGACCAGCAGGTAACGAGGATGGTAGGCGAGGTGCTCAGCACCGCCGCCGCCCGGGCCCGCTTGGACCGGAACGTGATACACGAAATGCCGGGAATTCGAGGTGCTCGCGCGATCAGCGGCCGTCGCCGATAGGGAAAGCAAGGCCGCCAAGCTCGAGATCAGTACGGAAGCGAAAACGGAGTGACGACGTAGCAGCATCTCTTTTACTCCTCCCACGCGATGAGTCGATCGCGAATGAACGGACACTATCACTTCTCGACGGGCGAGTGAAGCGGTCAATTTTGTCGCATCGCGGCATGCTTGCGCGGCGCGTATGATCCTGGAAGTATCTCCGGCCACATAGAGGATCGAAATCTTTTGACGACTCTTCTTTCGCTCGCAGCACTGCTGGTCCTGGTCTTGGCTACGGCCCACCGGCAGCCCTGGCGGCTTCCGTTGCCGGCGGGGGTGCGGATGTTGCTGGTGACGCGCTCGGATTTTCTCCTCATCGGTGCATTGCTCGGACCCTTCTTTCTGAGAGTGGTGGATACGACGACGATCGAGATCCTTCGACCGTTTTCTTCCTTGGCGCTGGGTTTCATCGGCCTGCACTACGGACTGCAGCTCGATGCGCAGCGGTTGAGAAAGGTGCCGCCGTTTTACAAGCTCGGTCCTTGGGTGCAGGCTGCGGGCGGAGCCGTCGCCGTCGGCATTCCGGCATGGTTCTTCTTTCGAGAAGTCTTCGGCACCGGGCGAGAGCCGGTGGTCGCAGCATTGGTCCTGGCGGCTGCTGCAGCCTGTTCGACCGGAATACCGCTGGAGATGCTCGCTCGCGAAGAAAAATACCGTGCGTCGCCTCTCTTGATGATGCTGCGCCATCTCGCGGAAATGGGCGAGTTGCTCGCGCTCGTCATCTTCGGTTTGGCGCTTTGCTATCGACATGAAAACCCGGTGATCATCGGCTGGGACGCCTTTATCACGCTTCAGTGGATCGGTTTCTCGCTCCTGCTCGGTGCCTTGTTCGGCGGGGTCTTGTTGTTGCTTCCGCGTGTAGGGCGCAGCGGCGGCCGCATGATGGTGACCGGGATCGGTGCACTTCTCTTCTTTACGGGTTCCGCGAGCTTCTTGCTGCTTTCGCCTCTTTTCGTCTCGCTGATCGCCGGCATCATCGTGGCAAACGTTCCAAGCGAAAGTCGTCATATCGCGCGTTTCGCTACCCGCGCCGAGCCGTCGTTCGTGCTTTTCTTGCTGATCGTTGCCGGCGCCGTCTGGCAGCTGAACGCCGGCAGCGGGTTCGGGATTTGGGAAATCGTCGCTCTGGCATTCGTGTTGATGATGCTTCGTTTGATCGGAAAGACGGCAGCGGGCTGGATTCTCGCCAAGACGACTCACGCTGCGCGCGAGCCACCGAGGCGCTTCGGCCTCGGCTTGGTTGCTCAGGGATCGATCTCCGCCGCGCTCGCGCTCGACTATCTCCAGAGCGGAAGCACACCGGAGACCCGTGTCGTGGTGACGGTGGTTCTTCTTGCCGTCTTGGCTACGGAACTGATCTCGCCGTGGCTGATCTTGCATGTTCTTGAAAGAAAACCGCGTGGTACGAGTGCGCCGAAGGCCGGCCCGGCGGAGTCGAGTTCATGAAGGGGTCGATGAACTGGTACGACGTGTCCCGGTCGATTTCCGGGGTGACACGCTGGGCCCTGGTGATCATCGTCGCTGCGACGGGATTGATGATCATCGGCAAGACGCTCGCCGGCGTCGTCAATACCTCAGCGCCGAGCGCTGTGATCCAAGGCCTTGGTTTCCTACTCATCGTCGGTTGGTGCACGGGCTTGCTCGCCGAACGCATGGGGCTTCCGCGTTTGACGGGTTATATCGTTGCGGGGTTGTTGGTCGGGCCGTCGGTCATCGGGATACTCGAAAGTGATATCGTTGAAAACCTTGGTCCGCTCGATGACTTGGCATCGACTTTCATCGCACTCGTCGCCGGCGGCGAATTGCGCTTGGCTCTGCTGCGCGGGCACTGGCGGTCCATTTTCGCGTGGATCGGTGGGCAGAGTCTAGCCGTTCCGCTCGTCGTCATCGGCGGGATCTTTCTTGCGGCACCCGTCGTTCCCGGCCTGCCCGCCGGAGGGTCTCGTCTCTTGGCTGCTGCGGTCGTCATCGCTGCGATCTCGCTGGCGCGGTCGCCGGCAGCGACGGTGGCAGTCATCGATGAGTCAAACGCACGTGGCCCATTCACCGAGACCGTTCTCGCGGTGACGATTGCCATGGACACGCTGGTGATTCTGCTCTTCGGCGGGGCGATGTCTTTCGCCGGCATGCTGGTCACACCGGGCGCGGCTTTCAATGGCGGAATATTCCTCGGGCTCGGAGCCGAAATCGGATTGTCGATCGTCATGGGGGTTCTCGTCGGTTTCTTGGTGATTCTCGCCGTGCGCGTGATGCACCTCGATTTGCCCGTGCTCTTGGCGGCTTTGGCGTTCTTGATCACACGGCTCTCGCGCGAGATTTCGTCGGTTCTGGAACATCGATGGGACGTGCATCTGCATCTCGAGCCGCTGCTCGTCGCTTTGACGGCTGGGATCGTCGTGCAGAACTTGTCGCGTCGGGGCGAGGCCTTCACCGAGGCTCTCGAACGGATCGCGCCTCCGATCTATGTCATATTCTTCGGCCTTGCCGGAGCTTCGCTCGATCTCGGTGCGCTGCGCTCTTCGTGGATCTTGGTGTTGCTCCTTATCGGGTTGCGGGCCTTCGGCCTCTATTTCGGATCGTGGATCGGCGCAGCGGCGGCGCGCGATGAGCCGGCTTGGCGTTGGCTGGCGGGCTGGACGTCGATGTCACAAGCCGGCGTCAGCTTGGGTTTGGCCGCGGAAGTGGCGCGTCGCTATCCCGAATGGGGACCGAGCGTGTCGACTCCGTTGGTCGCTGTGATCGCCGTCAATCAGCTGATGGGTCCAGCCCTTCTCGATCGGGCTTTGCGAAAATCGGGGGAAACCCACCCGGATAAACTTGACGCCTGAAAACTCTCGGTTTTTCAGGGTGTGGTCGAGAGGGGTTTTCCTCGGTTGTCGAGATTCGGCGGATGTCGCTTGCCCCTCGTATCGTCGGGAAGAACCGCGAGAAGAGCCGTCGCCATGGCTGCTGCATCGAAAGGCTTTTGCAAGAAGAACAAGTCGTCGATCTCCCCGATGCGTTGCGCCAAGTTTTCCATGACGTAACCACTGCAGAGCACGGCGGGTAGCTTCGGAATGATCTTTCTCATCTCGACAAGGGTTTCGAGACCATCGCGATCGGGCATCGTTAGATCGAGCACGACTGCGCGAATCCTCGCTTTGGAGGTCTTGATGACTTCGATTCCCTCCACGCCACTGTCGGCCACGAGAACCGAAAACCCCTGCTTTTCAAGAATGAGCTTGGCGACGCGGGATACCGTAGGTTCATCGTCGACGACGAGAATGGTTCCGTAGCCGAAAGCAGTGGGCTTGGAGTGTGCCGTATGAGCGGTGGATTCCGTCGGCTCGAGACATACCGGCAAGTAGATGCAGAATGTCGACCCGCACCCGGGACGGCTCTCCACGGTCAGCGCGCCGTTGTGGGAATGTACGATGCCGCGTACGGCCGCAAGTCCGAGTCCGCGCCCCTGAATCTTCGTCGAAAAGAACGGATCGAAAATCCGCAGAAGAGTTTCCTTGTCCATTCCGCAACCGTCGTCCTGCACTGTCACCCGCACGAACTCTCCCGGGCTTGGGCTGAACGGCGCCATCTTGGAGATGTCTCCATCTTTCAGGGTGACGCGGTCCATGGAAATGTTTACGACACCCGGTTGGCCGCCGAGCGCATCGGAGCCGTTGATGATCAGATTCATCAAGACTTGATGAACCTGGGTCGGGTCTCCGGATATTCGGCAGTCCTCATCGAGAATACAGATATCGAACTTCGTGGAAGCATCGACCGCTGCGCGAGCGAGGCCCGTGACCTCATCCAAGAGCAACGGCATGTCGATGGCCGTCGGCGTCGAGCGGATTTTTCCCGCGTAGGTCAGCATCTGGCGGCAAAGTCCGGCGGCTTTGCGCCCGGAGGTTTCAATCTCATCGAGATACCGTCTCGATTCCAGATCGCCGCCGACGTTCAGTCCCAAGAGTTCCGCATTGCCGAGAATGCCGACCAGGAGGTTATTGAAGTCATGCGCAATACCGCCGGCCAATACGCCTAGGCTCTTGAGTTTTTCGGCGTGCAGCATGGCTTCGTGAGCTTGGCGAATGTCGGTGATGTCGACGGCGATACCCAAGACGACCCGCCGGCCATCCTGATCCATGTAGGATTCGTGCACTTGCTGGATTCTGTTTTCTCCGCTCTTGGTTCGTACGGCGACGGTATAGGTGGGGATGCGAGTGAACTCCTCATTGCAGATCTTCTTCCATAGCTCTTCATAACCCCGGCTGGCCGGGTGTTCCAGGTCGATCAGCGAGGCTTGGTTTTGAAGAAACTCTTCGGGAGTGTAGCCCGTCAGTTCTCTTGACGAGGGCGAAACGAAAAGGTACTCGCCATCGGGAATCGACTGGATGTAAATCAGTTCGGAGGTGTTTTCGACGATGGATCGCAGTTGACTCGCTGCCCGATCCTTTTCTTCTTCCAGCTGCTTGCGTTCTTTCTTCTGCGTCATGGTCGTCTTGGTCAAGTAGAAGAGTGCAAGAAAGAGGAAGACAAGCGGCGCGACCAATGACCAGTGGGCCCACCACGGTCGGGGAGTCATCAAGGTGATGCTCCTCGGGATCGTCTCATGGTTATCCGCCAAGTCGATGGCTTGAGCCTCGAACTCAATTGCGCCCCATTCGGAGGTTTTGACCTTTGTGCTTCGCGCGCGAATCGGTGTCGACCACGGACCGCCGTCGATTCTCCAGCGAAACCGGAGGTCTTCTGCCAGGGTCGTATTCCATTTGTCTCGACCTTCCCAGCGAATCAGGAATTCGTCCTTCTCCAGTGTCGGAGAAACGATCAGCTCTTCGGTGACGGGTGGGTCGATATCATCCGGCTCGAACCTGACCAGACCTTGTCCGAACGATCCCATGCACAGCGCGTTCCGGCCGCAAGTGACGATCGGCCAGAAAACCCGCGAGGGGATGCCGGGCTCCCGCGTAACGTCGGAAAACGAGACTCCATCCCAGCGAAAAAGGCCGTCCGGAGATGAGATCCAGGTATTGCCCTTATCATCATCGACGAATCCGGCGGCGGCAAATCGCGGCAAATCGCCGCGGTCATCGATGCGCCCCTCGCGGGTGACGACGGATATCCCCCGTCCGGAAATGCCGCTGCCGATCCACAATTCTTCGTGCTGAGAGAAGAAGAGTGTGCGCGCCGCGGAGGTCGTCGCGTAGGGAGGGGCGACCCATCGCTCCCCTTCAAGACGTGCAATACCCTTGAGCGTTCCGATCAAGACCTGATGATTGAACTTCGTCGTCAGATCATAGGTTCTAGCCGACGGAAGTCCGTCCTCCTCGCCGAAACGCTTCCACTTTCCCCGTGATAGTCGCGCCACCCCGCCCCATGGTGCTGCATAGCTATCGGCACGGCCGAGAAGAAGAAACCAGAGGTCATCGCCATGGCCCCTGCGGATGGCATGAACGGAGAAATCGCCGACTCCCTCGACCTCCGTGTGGTGCGTCCACGTCTTGCCGTCG
>JALUUK010000409.1 GCA_027021395.1 Acidobacteriota bacterium | reverse complement strand
GCCGATCCTGTTCACTCCGACCAGCACGCCGTGGGAAGTCGCCATGGCGATTCGCGATGCGATCAACAGCCCGCCGACGCAGACGATCCTCGACGTCGCCGCGGGGCTTGGCGACGGCACGAACGTCGGCACCAATTCGACCAACAGCCTGGTCAACCTGCACGGCAACGGCATCGTGAGCGGCTATGATGACATCGTTCCGGGCGGGACGATCGTCTACGATTTTGCGGGTGATACCAACTTGCAGCGCGATCAGGGTGCGATGATTATTCATTCGAACCGGATCGTCGACTACCGCGACTGGGGCATCGTAGCGAAACCGGGCGATCGGCAGCGCGAGGCTCGCGTCCCGCACAGTTTTCTCGGCCCGAACATCGGCGCGGCGCGGAAGCTGCGGGAGCTCAACGATGATCCCGAAGGCGGGCTGGCTCCAGGCGCCAGCCTCGAAAACAATATCATCGCCGGCGATGGACTGGGGGGCATCCAGTTCAGTGGAGCCTTGAACCCCTACGAGATCACGACGTTGCGTCCGCAGGCCTATCCGGACCAATTCCAGTCGAACCAGACGGCCGGCGACCGCGTCGCCGATGGCACGACCTTCACGATCCGGATGTTCGACACGGAAGTGACATTCGAGTTCGAGGACATCAGCGGGAGCGCGCGACCTGCCGGAAGCGGCGTGCAGGGTGGCGACGGATGGCGACCGGGCAACATTCCGATCTTCTACCGGCGCACCAACGGCGGTTATCCGCCGCCGCCGCTCCCTCAGCGGAGCCTCGGCTACACCCAGATGGAGATGGCGACCGCGATTCGGGACGCGATCCAGAGTTCGATCCTGGTGACGAATCTGTCCGCGACTCACTTGACGGCCGATATCGGGTTCAGCCGCACCTGGGGAACGGCGATCGGTGGTCCCGACCCGGCGGTCTTCCTGACGAACGTCACCTCGGTGACCGATCCCAACGGCCAGCCCTGCACGGCTCGAACGCCCGCCTTCCCAGTACCCAACCCATGCGGCTTCAGCGGCCGGCGCAATCCGATCCATCAGACGCCGCAGCCGTTCGGTCGGATCTTGAACAACACGATCTTCGGCAACGACGGCGATCGTTCCTTCTTCGCCGAACCGGGGACTCAGGAGCCGAACGACATCATCGACGAAGCGGTGCAGACCTATCAGGGACGGCCGCAAAACCCCGAGACGTATCAATCGACCGGTACGATCGGCGACAACAACGCCATCCCGACCGATCCGTCGCGCGATGTCGATTTCTACCAGTTCTACCTGCGAGAAGATGACCGGGTGACGATCGATATCGACGCTCTGCCCAACTCGCCGCTCGATTCCTACCTGCGACTCTTCGACGCGTCGGGCAAGGAAGTCGCCTCCAGCGATAACGATGCCGCTCCGGGCGAAGCCGGATCGAGCGACTCGTATCTCGACTTCACGGCGACCGAACGGGGTACGTACTACGTGGCGGTCAGCGGCGTGGGCAACGAGGTCTACGAGCCGCTTGCGTTGGCGAACCGGAACGGTCCGGCGTCGACCGGCGACTATTCGATCGAGATCAACGTGCGGGCGCCGAGGACTTGGGTCATCACGGCTCGAGATGGCACGACCTACAACGACGGCGATACGTTCCAGGTGAGCGATGTCAACTCGACGGTGACGTACGAGTTCGATACCGACGGGAATGTCACGCCGGGCAACGTGGCGATTCCGTTCGACCCGACACCGATTCCCAACAGCGGCCAGCGCGGCCCCGGCTACCGAGCTCCGGAGATGGCCGTTCAGATCGCTTCGGCGATCGGGACCGGTTTGCAAGGCGTCACCGCAATCCCGCTCGGCGGCTTCCGCGGACGGACCGACACCACGGCGCCGTCGCAAACACCGTCGATCTTCCCCGACACCGACCCGCTCGGAATCCCCGGTTTCGGCCACGACAACGTCTTCACGGCGCCGCAGGCGACGAGCGAGCTGTACGTCGTGGTGCGGGGTGCATCGGACATTGCCGGTTCGGCGAACATCGTTGCAGGAACCGACTTCATTCCGGGAGACAACTCGAACGTCGACCAATTGATCGGCGAAATCGGCATTTTGATTGCCGAACGAGGCAGTCCGACGCTGCTCAACAACGTCCTGTCGAACCTCGGCAAGGGCGTATTCCAGGACTCGTCCGATACGACGGTCGTCGGTGCCAATCTGTATCAGAACATCGCCGGACTCGATTCCAATGTCGAAGTGCAGGATTCGGACTTCAACATCAGC
>JALUUK010000408.1 GCA_027021395.1 Acidobacteriota bacterium | reverse complement strand
GCCGAAATACACCCGTCGCAGACCCGATCCCCGCCGCAAACCGTGTCCCGACTTGTGAAGCTCGCCTTCACATGCTCGCTGGCCGGCACACATTCCTCGGCACACGCTCCGCCGCAGTAATAGCAGCGGTGGTCGCCGAATCGGACGTTAACGCCGCGAGCGAGTGCAAAAAGCTGTGTTGCTGTTGGGACTTCAATCATGGCTATGCCTCGCACTAAAAAGCTGCACGGTGAGCCGCACGGCCAGACCGAGGGCGTGGCGGGGGCGGAGCGGGAGCGAGCGGTCGAAGGCCCAACGAGCGAGCTGCCAGATCGCTCGCGGCCAGTCCCGCCGCCGGCAAATGACGACCCAGGTGTGCTGTTCCGCTTGGCGGGCGATGAATAGGACCCGCCCTTGCGGATGTCTCCGCAGCAGGGCGCACAGTATCCCGCAGAGGAATAGGGCCCGCTCCAGCGGGTTTGGCACGTCTGACTGTTCAGCCGCTTTACACCCGCCGGCTGACGCCGGCGGTTCGCCTTGCTTCAGTGTCATTGCACCGCTCCATGTGTGATAGGCCGAGAGAACAGAATCTTCTGCCGGCGGCGCCAGGCGCGCCCCTGGGCGAGCCAGTTCTCCGTCAGGCCGAGCTCCAGGCACCGCTCGGCGTAACGCTGCGGGTCGGTGCGTGGCTGGGCCCGAGCGGCCAGGACGGCGCCGGTGAACGTGTCGGCGTCGATGCCGGCCGCCTCGAGGGCCGGCCCGTGCTCGGTCCAATACGCCCGCAGCAGCCGATACAGCGACCGATCGTCTCGGCCGGGCTCCCACACCTCCACCGGCAGCCGAGGCAGCACCACCGACGCCCCGGCCGGTGCCGAGGGATGATCTGTCCGATCCGTCTGATCCGTCCGATCGGACCGATCCACCCCGCCCACAGAGTGAGTGAGTGAATGAGTTTTTTCTTCACTCACTCTCTCACTGAGGGTCGACGCGGGTCGGATCGGGTCGGACCGGGTCGGATTTGTTTTCGGGGGGGCTCCGTCGCCGGCGAAATTGAGAGCCGACGAGACGGCTCGTTCCACCGCTTCTTGTTCGCGATAGAGCCACTCGCTCAGTCGCGCCACATCCAGCAGCAGGACTCGTGGTCGCTTCAGGATCGCGACGCAGTGCAATTGCTGCCAGAACACGCAGGCGCGTCGCACGTTCGTGTCGGCACAGCGCAAGTTTCGCCACCGAGCCTGGTTGCGCAGCCACTGGGATGCCTTTATGAAGCTCAGATCGAGCCGGATCAACGTGCCATCGCGCTTGGCTTCCGGGTGGAGTTGGAACAGCCAGATCACGGCTCGCCGCATTGCTGAGACTCCGACGGCCTCCAGTCGCTCATCGTTTTTCGCTGCTGATTCGAGTTTGGGATCGAAGTCAAATTCCAGTTGCACCGCGCACACCCTCCTTGTCGATTCCGACCCGATCCGACCCGGCCCGACCTGACTCGACCGGGACCGACCTGATACGACCCGGGCCGACCCGGGTCACGTCCGCAGATTCCTCAACGCCACGCGCATCGGCAGTTCGTCGTCTGCCGGTTCCTCGCGGCCGCGAATCTCGGATCGGACGATCGGCCAGCCGGCCGGGGCCTCGATGCCGATCCGAGCGTAGCGCTGGCCCAGCCGCACAACGGTGATAGTGATCTCGCCCAGCGGCGTATCAATCACGATCGAATCGCCTTGCTGGCGTCCGAGCACTAGCATTTCCCGTCCTCCTGATCCGAGCCTCCATGCGGGCCGGGGCGTCCGTACCCCGGCCCGGCGAATCCGTTCCGCCAGCCGATCCCTCAGCCAGCCTCACCCGTCCGTGTCCGTCCTGTTGTCAGTCGAACAGTCGCATCTGGCCTGTCGCCACGTCCCGGACGAGCAGCCGCAGACGAGCGACTGCGGCCTGGTACTCCTTCTTTGCGTCCTTCAGCTCTTCGCGGAGCTCATCCATGCGGTCCTCCAGCCGAGTGACGTCCAACTCAGCTTCACCCAGCTCCGTCAAGATTTTGCTCGCCGTCTCTTTCTTTCCCGGCGTTTTCTGCTTGTTCGCCATCGTCTGCCTCCTGTCTCCCATGTCGGGTGATCAGCACTGATAGACCCATCGCCCCATTGTGGTACTCGCCCTGCTCCGGGTTATGCTCCGGGGCGACCGTTAGGTCGATGACCCGCGTCGCGTGCGGCCAGACAATGGCCAGCCGGAGGCCATCGTGCGACAGCCAAACACGGATGCGCCGACGAACCCCGCCTCCGCTTTCGGGCACGACCGTCAATATGTGGTCCCAGCCGCTGTTCTCCAGCCGGCCTTCGATCCATCGCTGCAAATTCAATGGCACGACGGTCATTCCGCCCTCCGGCAGTCCACGCAGATCGGCAGCAGTCCCTCGGGCAGACAGACCGTTTCGCGATTGCACTCGCGGCACGGTGATACGTCCAGCTCGATCCCCGCCGCCTCACAGATCGCTCGCAGCTCCCGCAGGTCGCGCAGGACGAAGCGCGCGACCCAGCGAGGGACAGTGTCTAAATCGTCGAGATCGCGCAGAAGCGGCTGCGCGAGGATGTCGCTCTCGTCTACATCCCCGGGAAAGGCGTCGATGCCGTCCCAGAGATGCTGGGACGGCAGTGTAGCGTCTGTATCACCTGTCATTGCCCCCTATCCTCCGTCTGAACCGCACCGGGTACGCAATCACTTCCGCACCGCAGTGCGGGCATGGTCGTTTCGCTTGCCGCGGACATCCAAGGCCCGGTGCCCACACGTGGCACACGCGGTCGTAGCACTCACATTCCGGTTCAACCCTGTATCCCTTCCATCGGCACTTGGGACATACCGCGACGTACCGGCTCCTTGCATTGGTCATTGCGCCCTATCCTCCGGGAAGTCCAGCACGTCCCCTTCCGCGTATGCGGGCGTGTGGCTCTGGACAACGACGGCTCCGAGACGCGGGTCATAGACCGCGATGGCACCGGCCGGCGACCCGTGGAGCCGGTGAAGCGCCATCGCGTACCGCCAGATCGGCGCCCACCCCTCGACCACCACCAAGGCGCCGCGAGGAATCTCCGGCAGCGCCGGCAGAGGTTCCTGTGGAGTGATTGGGCTATCCACACCTATCGAATAACGAACGGTCTCTCCCATTGCGTGCTCCTCCTTTCTCGGAAAAGGTCCGGCCATCGCCGGCGTACGATATAGGTCGATCGCTTGGCCAAGGCGGTCTCTTGCTTCTATGGCGGCGCGGCGGGCGTCGATGATCTCCCGGTACAGCTCCAGTTCGCGACGGCTGCAGGTCTTGCCAAGGGGCGGTATGGTGGCCTGTGCGATTTGAGCCGCCTCCTGCAGCATACGGACGATTCCCTCAGCTTGGCGGACCACCCAAAGCTCGTAGTCGGTGAAATCCCGCATCTCATTCCTCGTTCCACTCGTCGACGAAACGCTGCAGGCACTGGAGAAATGTGAGCACGTTCTCCCGGCGTCCAGAGATCGTGAAGTCGACTCGCTGCCTCAACAGGCTCGTCTCGCGCTGCACTGTGATGCTCAGCCCGAGCGTGCGGGCCATGTCGCGCAGGGCCCAATCCCACCGGCCGGCAAACCGGGGTCCCTCAATCCAGGACCGATAGGTGGTGATGCCAGAACCAGCCGGCCTGGCCGATTCTGCAGCACGCCGCGATTCCTCACACATCGTTCCGTCACCTCTTCCGAGTCGCGTGACGCCGCCAAAACGTCGTGATCCCGTACCACACCCACTCTTAGGACTGTCAGCGGCCAAGCGAGGCCGAACATCACCGAGGCCTCGATCCGGCCGGGCAGCGGTCTCCACTTGCCCGGCACGCCGTCGCCCTGCAGAGTGAGCACGACGAACGTGATCGCTGCCACAATGAGCGCGACGATCAGATAGGCACGGAAGATCGGATCGTCCGCCGGCGGCTCTACAGGAGGTCTCGCGTGATGCGACACAGCGGGGACCAGAAGAAACGCCCGCCGGGGAGGGGGACTCGTCGACCGGACAGAGACGAAGTCGTTGGATACCCCCGACGGGCTCAGAGGGAGTGGACGCATCAGGCTCCAGGAAGGTATTCCAACGGTAAGCCAGCCCAGAGCGTCTCGGCGGGCGGCATCGGATACTCGGCCATTCGCTCGGCGATCACCTGGCGAGCGCTTCGACTGTCGTAGTGCTTTTCCTGCACGCCCTGCGGCCGATGTCCGGTCACGAAGCGAGTCCGCCGCCCGACCAGCGTCTGCCAGTTGGTGACGCAGCAGACGCGAAAGAAGTGGCTGGTATGCTCTACCAGGCCGGCCGCCCGAAAAATCGCCTTGAGCTGTGGATTGAAATTCTCCTGGGCGGCCGTCCGCGCCGTGTTGGGAAACGGGAAGACGCGGTCCGGCGATCGATCGCGGAGAAAATGCAGCAGCGGCAGCAAGAGTGTGTGAAGGGCGACCGACACCCGATCCGCCTTCTTGTCCGGCACGTAATCCAGCCGCTCGCGCTCCAGATCGACCTCCCGCCAAGTGAGCCGCAATGCCGCGTCCTTGCGCGACCCGTAGACCCAGAGGAAGCTCAGATAAGCACGCCACAGCACCGGAGCCGGCACGATCGCTCGTCTCCAGGGCCAGCGAGCGCCGTCGCAGCATTCCAGCAGCCGGGCGAATTGGTCCACGGTGAGGGCTTCGGGCGTCTCGGGCTTTGGCGCCAGCCCCGGCGGCAGCGGGGCGAGGAATGGCGGCTGCTCGAAGAGCCAGCCTTCCGTCAGCCCGATCGGACACGATTTGCTCGCCCGGGCAACCGACTTCAGAATCTTCCCGAAATAATCGCGCCGCGTGGACCAGGTGGACTTCGCTGTCCACCCCTGGGCCCGAGCGAAATCGTTGAAGTCCTTCGGCTGGATCTCGCGCACGTCCGGGCCGAGCGGACGCTCGCAGCCGCGCTTGCGCCAGTAAGCTTCCCACTGGTTGATGAGCCGGCGGTAGTGCTTCAGCGTCGCCGGCGAGAGCTCGATTTTCTTTGAGAGCGATTCCTCCCAGCAGCGGCGCAGCGGCCAGTAGCCGGCGGAATCGTTTTCCCCTACGGGATTGCCCATCCCGTAGGGGGAAGAAGCCCCCGTAGGGGGAAACACTCGCAACCGTGGGGCGGGCCCGCCCTGGTCTGCCATCACCGGCCCCTCCGTGCTCGACTGTTCCGGCTGTCCCCATTGGAGAATGACTGAGATGTGTAATGGCGGAAAGGATGCAGCATACATCGTCGACCCTCCGGCTCAGAGGCCCGGGCCGCCGGCCCGCATCGCTCCTCACCTCCCTGGGGCCGACCACCCCGATCTGTCCCGCTCCGTCCCGATTGGCCATCCTGCCGCATCCCTTAATCGCTGGCGCCGCCTCGTCGCGGCGCCCAGTTTTTCCTCTTACCGCCGGATCCACACGATCGCCGGGCTGCCGGACCGCGTCGGCCGGCGCCGGCCGCTGTCCTGAATCCAGCCGTCCCGCTTCAGCTCGTTGATCCGCCCGCAGACAGTGGCCGTCAAAAGGCCCGTAACCTGCACAATCTCGTCGATCGTTGCCCCTTCCGTCCCAGCTCGCTCGATCGTCTCCAGGACGATCGCTCGTTTCGTCCCGGCCGTCGGGCGAATCCGCTCCGCCGCCGCGATCGACGTCTCGGTCCGGTTATGGGCCGCCGGCCGATCCCGCTCCAGCAGCTCCTGCCGCCAGCTCCGATCGAACAGCTCACGCTGCACGTCCGGCATGGCTCCGTCCCCGATCGTCGTTTCGCGAGAAAAGCAGGCCACAAAAAAAGCCGGTGCCAGCCAAAGCCAGCACCGGCCAGTTGTACTAAACCTAGAACAGGCTGTCAAGCGCTCTTGGACACTGTTTCCGCGTCGGCGGAAAGTGTCTCTGCGAAATCAGGGTCCAGCAGCCAAGGCAAAGGAATCCCAACCGCATCAGCAATGCGGTCGCAAACCCTGATCTTCGGATCGACTTCACCCTTGAGGATGTAGTCAAGATGAGAACGCGACATCCCCGCTCGCCGGCAAAGTTCGGACTTGGTGATTCGGCCTGATGCGATCAGTCGTTCAAGGCTTTTGCGAAATGTTTCATCCCGTCGCACGATCATGTCTCCATTATAGCAGGATGGCCGCGTTCTCGTAATAGTACATTTCCGCGTGGAGCCCGCCGGATCACACATTCATCAGAAGTCCCGTCGTGCGGTTAGCTGCGTTGATCCGCCTCTGGGTGCGCGCCCTTGGGGCATACTTTGCACCTTCCGGTCTCAAGACCCCAGTTATCGATTGCATAGCGGACTAGCGGCTGCACGGACATGCGTGTCGCGACTCCATTGGTGGTCCTGATGCGCAGGATTTTTCTGACATCGTCGTATCCGGCAGATCGAGCTGCCTCGTTTAACGCGAACGTCTCCGGGAGCGCCTCGTTGATGAATACGATCTGCCCAGGACTAATGTACTGAAGGTAGCCGTCGTCTACAGTGAAGGGCCACCGCTCACCCCATTCGCTCGCACTGACCGGCAGTGGGATGTGTCTGTCGGTCAAGCGGGGCTCGCGGCTCTCCCTCTCAGCGGTCTCTTGCCCGGGGGGTAGATCGTCGGAAGCCCGCAATTTCCAGCGGTCGATGGCGAGCTCGATCATCCACTGATACGGAACATGCACCGGCGGGCCGTATTCGGGGTCCACTCTCCAAATTGTCTCGACGTCGCGGTACCCAGCCATCTTGGCGACGCCGTTCAATCCGTACTTCGTTCCGTCCTCGGCTACAAAGACAATGCGCCAGGGCGCTTCGTAGGCTATGAAACCGGACTGCACGGTGAAGGGCCATTTCTCGCCGTACTGTGCAGCACTGACGGGGATCGGCGAGTGCATTGACCACGCCGGAGATGTCGCCTTTGGGGGAGGTGCCGCGACGCGTGTTTCCTTCGAGTTCGCGTGCTCTCTCGCCGGCCGACCGAGCAACGCAGCGACGATGCAGATCGACACGAATAGGCTAGCAGTGATGACCAATTCGCGTTTGGACAGCAACGAGCGCCCCATGCTGCTGACCCCCGAAAGCGCTGATGGGGCTTGGGCGTGAGTCACCTAGTCGCCCATTCTTTTTCGACGTCGAGCAGCGGGCTGATTTTGCGGACTTTTTCGACGATGGCCGCTTTCTCGGACGGCCGGGTCGCCTGCGCGTACCGCTGCCGCAGTTTCCTCAGCTTCATCCGGCGATGCCGCCGCCGAGCCAACTCCCGATCCCGTTCGACCCGTCCCATGTGCCTCAACCCTCAACTGATAACCCTCAACCGAAAAGTACCCCCTGGGGGATTTGAACCCCCGGAACGTGTCCTTGCTGCGTTCTAAGGTGCGCTAGACAAGCGGGCGGTACCTCGGTACGGTTGTGGGCAGGCAGTTTGGTCGGGAAATCTATGGCTCGGGACGACGGAGCAGAAGGGGGATTTCGATGGCCGCGAGACGGCGGAAGTTCAATCTGGGGGAGGCATGGCCGGCGTTCGTCTTCGCCGTGCTTTTTTTCTTTTTGGCCTTATCGCTTGAGATCCCGACGCTAGCGCTCGGCGGGATCGTATTTCTGGCCGCCGGCGAGGTCATTGGATACCTAGCGGCGATCCGCGATCGGCTGGACCAGTTGATTGAGACACAGCCCGCGACAGTTGAACCAGAACCGGCGGATTCGCGCCGTTCGACGGGGGCGCGGCTGATGAAAGGTAGTCCTCGACGGGGGAGCTAACTTCGTAGTGTGCGGACAAGCGAAGGGAACAAGCTATGTGGCGAGTGGTGGGGTTCGGGCTGTTAGGGATTGTGAGTGCAATCGGGATTGTTGTTTACGCGGTAGCGTTGATGATGCCGGAAGAGATCACAGTGACAACGAGGCTTCCAGATGCGCGCTATCGCCTCATCAAAAGGATCGACCCCCGGACCGGTCAAGAGAGTTGGGAGCCGGTGCAATTGACGTCGTCGCAAACCGTGACCGAGACTTACAGAAGAGAGTTGACTCTCGAGTCCAAAGCCAGATGTGTTGTTCTTGCGTCGCTGGGCGCTGTGGCGCTGCTTGTAGTTGTCGTGGTCATATGGGAATGGCACCGAGCACTCAGCCGGGGAGGCAAGGAAGCCAAGGAGCTTTGGGACTTCGTGCAAAAGTCTGGTCTTCTTGCGCTCGGTGCGCTTGTAGGATTCCTGACGGCAGGAGGATTAGAAGAAAGATGGGTGCCGGTTCACAACAATGACGCGGCAATTGTCCCGCAGCAATTCTCTTCGCCTGCCAGCACGCCGTGGCCCAGCGAATCGGCTGCCGAGCCAAAAACTACGGTTGACGGCGAACTGGATGCACCCATGGACGAAAGCTTTCGGCCGACGCAAATGGTAATGCCGAAGGGAGAACCGAGTTCAGCAGCGCCTGCTGACCAGACCAACCAGCCGTGAGGTACAGCAGTCGCTGCTGTCCTCAAAGATAACGCTCAGCGCTCGCAGTCGCGGCGGCGACGATCGTCGGCGAAGAGGCCCGCGACACGGCGACCGTAGCGGCGGCGTAGGAAGCGGATAAAGTTGCCCTCGTACTGCCATCCCTCTCGCAGCACATCGTTCAAGCTCTGCCCCGTCGCGCTCGCGTGCTGCTCGAAAAGCGCTCGTTCCCGCAGATCGCGGAAGATCACCGTCGCTTTGAGCCTAGTCGGTACTGGCATCCAATTCCCTTCTTGACTCGCCCTTGGTTCAGACCCGACACTCGCGGTGTCCAATCGCACGAGGCGGGTCCGGTGGCGTCTGACGCAGGCTCGTTTTTCGCATCGGTCGCCACCGCCGCGTCAAAAACAAGAGGGGGGCGGGTCTCCTAGGTATCTTACTGATCGGGCGCATGGTGGCAACCGCAGTATCCGTCAGCGCGTATCGGTATGTCGTGATTCTTTTTGCCGGCTTTCTGCAGCGGGTCGGCAGCCCCCAGAACGGCATACTGCAGCTCCGCGACCGTCTCTATCGATCGATTGCGGGACCCGATTTCTTGATCGACTACTACCCCTGGTACATCGGCGCTGATGAGATCGCTCGCATGATTTCAGAGCTGGACGCCGAATGCGAAGATCTTCTTCTGCGACGTCTCCGCGTGATGATCGTCGGCTTCTCCTGGGGCGGCGCAACGGCGGTACAAGTATGCTCGCGTTTGGCCAGGCAGGGGATCTGTGTTGACCAGCTCACGTTGTGCGATCCTGTTGCCCGGCACGGTCGGCTTGGATGGCTGCGCGCCCTTTTACCGTGGAGCCGGCTCGTCGTGCCTGATTCCGTCCTGCGTCTGACCGTATTCCGCCAGCGGCATCCGCGGTTCCGGCCGACGCCCCCGTTTTTCTTTCCCGGGGGGCAGAGGGTCGTGTCGGGGGCCAACACACGAATCAATGGCGTCTTTGAGCTCGACCTAGAGCACTGGGAAATGGACAGCGCGCCCGACTTTCATCGCGTGGTATTCGCCGAAGCAAATCGATTGAAAGGAAGCACATGAGACAAGAACAGGTCGCGGCAATCGCCATCGCAGCCGCCCAAAATCGCTACAAGAAATTGTTCGACGCGGACAGGCTGCCTCGCGGAATTTCTGTGCCGCTCAAGCTTGAGCTACGCGCGGAATGCCAAGGAAAACAGTTCGTCGACCGCGCAGAAGGGGTTCTTCAAGTCGGTGTCGACGAGCAGATCACGGTGAATCGTTCCGTTGCTACCGATCGACTGGTCGGCGCACTGATCGAGGCACTTCCGAAGACGAAACGCGAGAATGTGGTTGAGGCACTAATCGCCGACGTCTCGAAAACGAAACGTGACCCGAATCCTCCGGCGGACTGTCTTGCCCTGGCTGCGCGGCTGATGCAGGTTCGGGTGCCCGAGCCGCGAGAGCGCAGAGGAGCGGTGCGCTTCACTGCGACGGGGGCGGGTCCTTCGGCTGGGAGGGGGGGCTAGGCGCAGTCGGTTGGTTGCGGTTTTTGTGTCGGATACGAGCTCACGGAGGTGCCTACCTTCCCATGGCCAAGCGCGGGCAGAAGGTCGACGTCGCCCGAACCAAGGCTGAAGCGGCTGCACGCCTCGGTGTCAGCGTCAGAACTATCACCAATTGGAGCCGCCATCCGGCCTTTCCCGATTGCTCACGCGGGTATCCGATCCCGGATCTGCTGGAGTTTAAGCGGCTCTTCAAAAGTGGAAGGGGGGATCCGAACCTAGAGCGAGCGGCAAGGCTGAAAGCGATCAGTGAAGCGCGGATCAAGCTGGCGGACGCGCGTCGAAAGGAGCGAGAAGAACAAGTAGCGCGTGGACGGTTGGTGGATCGCGACGTCGTGCTCGACGCGATCACAGGGGCAATTGCCGTTGCTCGCGATGGTCTGATGCGGCGGGTGCCGCGTGAACTCGCCGCACTGGTGCCCCGCAAGCAGCGACAAGAGTTCCTTGCGGCGGCCGAGGAGCGAGTGGCGAGGATTCTCGACGAGTTTGCCAGCCTGGTGGAAAGTGCGCTGACCGACGGTGGCCAGACGAAGGATAGTGTCTCGTGAGCAGCAGAGGAGGGTCGCGACAAACGAGCTGCTGCGTGCCAGTTGGCGGGTATGGCGACCGCCGCCAAGGGTGCTGTGCGCCGAGTGGGTTCCCGCGCATGTCGTTATCCCGGACGTGTGCGAGACGCCGGGGCCGTTCGATGCTGCGATGTTCCCTCATGTGCGCGGGGTGTTGGAGGCCGTGGACGATCCCATGGTGCGCGTAATCGTGCTACGCTGGGCGACTCGGTCGGCGAAGACTCTGACCGCCGTCGCCTGTCTACTGTATTGGGCGGTCACGACGGGGCGGCCTTGTGCGGTCGCGTCGGCGGACGAAGCCTCGGTCGATGATCTGGTGCAGAACTTGGTGATCCCGATGGCGCATCGGCTGCGAGCCGGCCAGCCGATCCTTTTGCCGCCGCACCGCCAGAACCTGAAACTAGGCGTCCGCCTGGAGACAGGGTTGATTCGCAAGGCGTACGCTGGCAGCCGCGCCAGTCTGGCGGGGTATCCGGCCTGCTACGGGGTCGTCAACGAAGCCGGGCTTTGGTCGCCGAACGCGATCCGGCGATTCCTGCAGCGAGGAAGGCTGTTTCCGTATGACAGCAAGTACATCCTGGAGGGCAAGCCGGAAGCAGTCGGCGATTGCGCGATCAGCAGCTTCGCCGACTCGGCAGCCGCGCAGCGGCGGTATTTCTTCGTGCGATGTCCGCACTGCGGGAAATACCAGCGCCTGGTTTGGGGCGATCGCGGTAAAGGCCCGGGCGTGAAGTGGGACGACAAGGCCGGCGCTACAGAAGCCGTTGCCACGGCCTATTATCGCTGTCAGAGCGGCTGCAAGATCACAGATGCGGATCGTCCGGGCATGATCCGTGCCGGCAAGTGGATCGCGGAAGGCCAGCGGTTGGCCAAGACGGGGCGCGTGCTGGGGCGGCCGAAAATCGGTCCGGACATCGTCGTCTTTGACGGGATTTCGTCGCTATACAGTTTGGTCATCCCCGGCTGGGGCGCATTGGTCGCGGAGTTTCTCGCGGCCAAGGCCAACGCCGACTCGTTGCGCGAGTTCGTCACCGGTACGCTCGCCGAGCCGTGGGACCCAGCGCCGCGGTCGGTCGAGCCTCACGAGTTGGCGGAACGCCTGGCCGTGGATGAACCGCTGGGAGTCTGTCCGGAGTGGTCGCGGTTCCTGACAGTCGGGGCGGACGTGGGCCGGATCGGCGAGGAGCTGATCTTCTACTGGGTGGTCATCGCCTGGGGACAGTACGCTCGGTCCCAACTGGTCGACTACGGAATCGCGTGGAGCAAGGACGAGATGCGGCGCACCTGCGCCCGCTGGGAGTACCCCCATGCGGATGGCGGTCCTGCGCTGCGGCCGGTCCGGATCGGAATCGACTCGGGCGCCTTCACCGAAGCGGTTTATTCGTTCTGCCGTGAGTTGCCCAATTGTTGGCCCGTGAAAGGCTCCTCGACGGACCCAAGCCGGCCTTTCTTTGCCGGGAACTTTATTGAGATGTACCGGCCGGCGATGCAGCGGGTCGGGGTGCCGCCGAAGCTCGTGGCAGCCCGGATCAAGATCGGCCAGTACGACCTGATCGAGCCCAACACGACGCGCACGCAGCAATGGATCGAGGACCGCATCACCGGCCTGGTGAAGCGCACGGATCGGGATTGGTTCAGCGTGCCGGCCGAAGTCTTTCACGGCCAGCCGGTCACGGGCATCGACTTCGCGCAGCAGCTCTGCAACGACTATTTGGACGAAAACGGTCACTGGCGGAAGCGGGGGGACAACGAGTTTCGCGACGCCTTGCGCTATGCAGTCGTGATGGCCTGGCACTACAAGAACAACGGCCGGGATTGGAACCGCGAGATGTCGCGTAAGCCGGTCCCACGCAGACGCCGCCAGCGGGTGGTTCCTCGCACGCTCACGACCCCAGATGGTCGGCCTTTTTTGGCTACGGATCGATAGGAGCAGTGATGGCGAAAAAGACGCAATCCAAGAAGACGTCGACCGGCGGAGCCGTCCGCAACAGCGAGGTGGAGCTGGCCTTGCCGGTCGCGGAGCCGGAGCAGCGGACGTACGTGGCGCAGTCGCTCGGTCGAATCGACCTGAAGATCGACAACGGCCCCTCCTTGGACGCCTTTCGGCGGGTCTACGCAGGTCTGCTCGCTTCCGGCGCCGCCTTTGCGGACGGTCGGCCCGTTGTGCATGCGAACGATGTCGTGCGGTGGATTTTCGAGCAAGTCAGCCGCCGGATCTAGCGCCCGAGCCGTCCGGTCGCGCCCGAGCGATCCGACAAAACCGCGTTCGGTTCGCCTGAACTGCCCTTCGCGCGCAGTCGGGGCTGACCCGAACTTAACGGTATGGCCACGCTGAATTCTCAGAGCAGTTTGGCGGACATCGAAGCGGCCTACGCCGACAATGCCTCCTACGAGGAGGACAACTCGCCGGCGAAGGCGAAGGTCTTCATCACCGCCTGCCGGCTATTGCTGCGCATGATGCCTCGTTTGACCGGCAAGGGGGGAAATCAGGTCGCTCTCAGCCCCGACCTGATCCGCAAGGAGCTTTTGGCCGCCAAAGAATGGCTCCGCAATCACGATACGACCGCCGCGTCGCGCTCGCGCCGTGTCATCCATGCCTCCTTTCAGACGTTTCGCGACTGATGCCTGACCGACGACCACGACCACCGTCCATCTGCCGCCAAATGGCCGAAGTCCGGGCGGAATATGACGCCGCTCGCTACCGGTCCAACCGCTTCTTGCGGCAGGTCTCTCTTCCTGTGAACGGCGCGAGCGCGGATTACCACATTCGGAACCAGCGTTGGTTCCTGACCATGGTCGAGCTGGCGCGGCACTTCGAGCGGAACGAACCTCTGATCCGTCAGGCAGTCCGCCGGCTCGTGTGCAACGTGAACGTGGGCGGGATGCAGCTCGATCCCGACACCGGGGACCCGGAAGTCGACGAGCATCTGCGCTCGCGATGGCAGGAGTGGTCTTCGCAGCCGAGCGTTTGCCACGCGGCCGGCAAACTGACCTTCGAGCAGATGGCCGATCTGGGCCTGGCCCGGGTCGTCATCGACGGCGACTTTTTCGCCTTGCCGTTACGGGACGGAACCTTGCAGACGCTCGAAGCCCACCGCTGCCGCACGCCCGACCGCGCCCGTCGCGATCGCGGCGTCTGCGGCGTGATTCTTGATAACCGAGCCCGGCCCGTCGCGTACACCTTCACGCGGGAACCGGTCGACCCGAACGAGCAGGTGCGCGTCGCCGACGTCCGCCGCGTCCCGGCTGTCGACGCCGATGGCAATCGCCTGGTCTTTCACGTCTACAATCCCGAGCGATTCAGCCAGACACGCGGCATCACGGCCCTGGCACCGGTTACGACCGTCCTGGGCATGCGCGACGACTTGGATTTCGCCATGCTCGTCAAGGCCCAGGTGTCGGCCTGTGTGGCGTTCTTCCGCGAACGGGAATTGGGCTCGATGGCCAGCAGCGACGGCTCGGAACTGGGCGAGCAGACCAGCTCGACCTGGGCGGACGGCACAGGCTTCACTCAGACCAGCCTGCATCCAGGAATGATCCTGCAAGGCGAGCCGGGCGAGAAGCTCAGCGGGTTCTCACCGAGCATCCCGAGCGAACCGTACTTCGAGCACGTTCGCCTGTTACTGACTTACCTGGCCGTCAATCTGGACCTGCCGCTGATCGTGCTGCTCTTGGATGCGCGCGAGGCCAACTTCAGCAGCTATCGCAACGTCATCGATCAAGCCCGCGCCACGTATGGCAAGATCCAGTCTTGGTTTGCCAGCCAGTTCCACGCCGAGGTCTATCGCTGGAAAGTCCGCCAATGGCTGCTGAATGATCCCGAGCTGCAGGCATTCGCGCGTACGAAAAGCGTCGCCGACCTGATGCGTCACCGATGGAATCCCGTCGGTTGGCCGTACATCCAGCCGGTGCACGACGCCACGGCGAACTTGCTGGAGCTGGCCAACGGTATGACCAGTCCCCGGCGCTTCGCCGCGAAGCGGGGCACCGATTGGGTCGTTCTGGCGCGCGAGATCGTCGAAGACCGAGCGTTTGCCATTCGGCTGGCGGCTGAAGCCGCACGCCAGTTGTCCGACGAGCTTGGCGTCGATGTCCATTGGCGTGACCTTATCCCGACGCCCACGGCGCAGGGAATCCGATTGGCGCTTTCCGGCGACGAAGCCAACCCAAACGGAGTAAACGATGCCGCAGACGAGATGGACTGAAGCACCGGCCGGGGCGGCGGAAACCGTCTGGGCCGTCGCACCGCAGCAGGCCCGGTTGGCCATCGAGGCGTGTCTGAGAGGGGATCGCCTCTGGTCCGACCGGGCCCAGCAGGATGACGGTGCGGGCGCATTCGAGCGTGCCGGCTCCATCGCGATCCTCGAACTGCGAGGACCGCTGGCAAAAGCGAAACCCTGGCGCGGGACGTCGACCGTGGACGTGCGAGACCGGCTGCGGCGAGCGCTCGCCGACGACCAGGTCGCTGGCATTCTGCTGCGGATCAGCTCGCCCGGTGGCGCGTTCGACGGGACCAAGGAACTCGCGGATGACGTCGCCGCCGCCGCACAGTGGAAGCCTGTCTGGGCCTACATCGAGGACCTCGGGGCCTCCGCCGCCTACTGGATCGCCAGCCAGGCCGATCGGATTGCGGCCAACGAACCGGCTCTGATCGGCTCGATCGGCACTTATGCCGTCGTCTGGGACTGGACGGGTCTGTTTGAAGACGCCGGCATCAAGGTGCACCTGTTGACGACGGGCCGCTTCAAGGGCGCGGGGGTGCCGGGCACCGAGATCACGGACGAGCAGCTCGCGGAGTGGCAGCGCTTGGTCGAAGAACACAACGAGTTTTTCTTGGCGGCCGTGCGCCGGGGACGCAATGTGTCCGAGCAGCAATTGAACCGTTTGGCGGACGGCCGCGTCTGGCTGGCGGCCGAAGCCCGCCGGCTGGGACTGATCGACGAGGTCGGCACCTACGAGTCCGTGCTGACGTCGTTCCAACGGTTTGTGGACTCGCAATCTGATCGAGGAGGTTCGACGGTGAGTGACGAACGAAACGAACCCCGGGCCGCGACGCTGAACGAGCTGAAAGGGGCGTGCCCGGGCGCCGACAGCCAACTTTTGCTGGAGTGGATCGAGCGAGGGCTGAGCGTCGAAAAGGCTCGCGAAGAGTTCCTGGCTTGGCAAGCTCTGCGGCTGGAAGAACTCCAGACGGATCTGCAGACCGCTCGCGCGGAGCGCGACGAAGCGCGCGCCGCAGCCGAGAAACTCCGAGCCGAGCTGGAGACTTTGAAAGCCACCGCCTCGCCCGGGACAGAAGCTCTGGCCGATGGCACGCCCAATTCTATCGCCGCCGGCTCCGGATCGGTCCGAGACCAATGGCGCGAGCTGGTCCGCGCGAAGGTCGCCGAAGGGCTGCCCCGATTCAAAGCCGTCCAGCTCGTGGCCCGAGAGAACCCCGAGCTTCGGGAGGCCTTGATCGCCGAAGCCAACGCCAACTGAGCCTCGGCGGCCGGCCGGCTGACGCCGGCCGAGGTCGACGCCGCCGAGAACCATCGAGATCGCCAAAGCCTGCACCAATTGAAGGAGTGCGACATGTCCCAAACTCACGATAGCTTCTGTGTCACGTTCGAAGCGGGCGGGGCCATCAGCCAGTACGCCCGTGTGAAGATCACCAGCGGAAAGCTGGCCGTCGCGGGAATCTACGATGCAGACATCGGCGTCGCCGAGCGGCAGGCTTTCGCCGACGGCGACGTGATCCCCGTCCGGCTGCTCAACTCGCCCACGCAAAAAGTTATCGCCGCTGGTGCGATCAGCCAGGGCGCCTACGTCTACACGGCCGCTAACGGCAAGGTCAGCGCGACCAAAGCCGCCGGCTCGCACTTCCGAGGCGTCGCGCTGGAGGCCGCCAGCGCCGACGGCGACATCATCGAGATTCAGCCGATCTACGCCTGATCCCTGGTTGGTCGATCCGACGCGTAATCGCTGAGGTTTCAAAAAGGAGAATCACTGATGCCAAGTCCTTCCTCGTCTCTCGCAACGCTCCGACCTGATCTGAGCGAGTCGTTCGAAGAATTCGATCTGGAGATGCAGCGGGCCGGCTACATCGCGAGCCGGGTCTTCCCCGTCGTCGAAGTCGCCAGCCAGAGCGGAGTGTTCGGCAAAATCCCGATTGAGCAGTTGCTGCAGAACCGCGAGGTGCGGCGCGCCCCCGGGGCCGGCTATAGCCGCGGTCAGTGGAAGTTCACCACCGACAGCTTCGCCTGTCAGGAGTACGGAGCCGAAGAACCGGTCGACGACCGCGAGGCCGCGATGTATGCGAACTATTTCGACGCTGAGCTGATCGCGGCCCGCCGGGCCTTCGACGTGGTGATGCGCAACGCCGAGCAACGGGTCGCCAGCCTGCTGTTCAGCACCAGCACCTTCAGCGGAAAGACCAGCGCGGTCGGCACCAAGTGGTCCACCCACGCCAGCGCGACGCCGCTGGACGACGTCGAGACCGCCGTCAACGCCGTCTGGTCCAACTCGGGCCTCTGGCCCAACGCCCTGGTCATCAGCCGCAAGGTGTTTCGGCACCTGCGCAACTGCGCGCAGATCATCGACCGCGTGAAGTACCAAGGTTTCGTCGACGTACGGGCTGGTGCCATCACGGAGGCGGCTCTGGCTCAGGCGTTCGACCTGGACGAAATCATCGTCGCGAACGCCGTCAAGAACACGGCCAACGAAGGGCAGAGTGCGTCACTGGCCTCGATCTGGTCCGATAGTTACGCCCTGGTCTGCCGCGTGGCCCGGACGAACGACTTCCGGGAGCCCTGCTTGGGCCGCACCTTCCATTGGGCTGGCGACGGTAGCTCGCCCAATGGCGTGATCGAGTCGTACCGGGAGGAGTCGATCCGGAGCGACGTGATCCGCGTGCGCCACGACGTAGACGAGAAGCTGCTCTACGTCGAAGCCGGGTATCTGCTGTCGAACATCACGTGACCATCGATCTGCCTCCGTTTTTCCCGTTCGGATGGCCTGCCGGCGGCGGGATGCTGCCGGCAGGCCGCATCAGCAGGCCATGAGCAGTCGGCACGACCAATTCTTCTCCGGCGCTTCGGACCTGATCGCCGAGTACCTCGGCGGAACGGTCACCCGCCGGCCGAATGGCAACGCACAGCAGGCCGAATCCGTCGCTGGCTGTCTCTGGGCCGAGGGCGAGCCCCGACTGGATACGACCCACGGCCGAGACAACGTCCGCCGAGGCAACTTGTGGATTCCGGCGACCCAAACCGTGGGACTCCGGGACACGTGGGTGATCGCCGGCGAGGTCTGGCAAGTCGAGGCGATCGGCGAACTGGATGGCCGCTGGAGACGCGTCAAGCTCATCATGCGAGGCGAGATCATGCGACGGCCGCGCCGACCCTAGGAGATCGCAATGCCTGTGACACCCACCGGCCCCTTGAGCACGATCTTCGATCACTTGCGCGACACGTTCGCCAAATCGAGCACCTGGCAACAGATTGTCGACGCACAGAATCCGAACGAGGCCAGCGCCAAGGCCCGCGTGCTGCTCGCCAGCAGCGGCAGCGACTTCCCTCGCATCCTGCTCGGCTTCGGACGCAGTTACCGCTGGACGCGCGACGGCAACAGTTTCCAATCCAATGGGGGCCTGGCCGCCTTGCTGGAATTCCTGCCCGACAACCAGGCAGCCAGCGACCACGAAAAAATCCTCGGATTCCAGAACCAGGCCGGGCAAATTATCGCCGACATCCTCAGTCTGGTCATGGCCCGGACGCCGGGAGTCCTGGAGATCACCGACATCGAGTTCACCGCCAATGAAGACGTTCTGATCAGCGACACGAACATCGAATATGTGGCCGGAGAAATGGAAATCTACACCACGGGCCTCGTACTGACGCCGTAACGAGCCGCACGCCATGCCACAGATCGCGATCAAAGTCGAAACCAGCCTGGTGTCGCAGCGGACGCTGAACCGCATCGCCCGCGACTCGATGCGAGCGACTCTCGACCAGCACGCGCAGCGCCACCTGCCGCGGCATTTTGCCCGCGGCGCGGCCACTCGCTACGGGTACCTCCGCCGCAGCAGCAAGTACGTTCGCCAGGTCAAAAAACGCTATCCGCAATGGCGTCCGCTCTATCGCACCGGCCGGCTGCGCACCCATATTCTCGACGCGGCCCATCGGACCGTGACAGCGACGCCCAAGCGGGGCCGACTGCGGTTGCGAGCCTATTTCCCCTTGAACGCGGATCGCAAACGAGAATTGACCGCAATCACACGCGATGAAGTCCTCGCCTTGGCCGAATTCCGGCGGGATTACGTCGTTCGAGAGATCAATAACCCGGCGAATCAGAAACGCCGGCGGAGCCAGACCGTGGCGCGACTGTAAAGGAGCCAGCCATGACTCAATTTAGCATCTACGACCCGACGATTGGATCGGTCACTATCCGCCAGATCACGCGGACTCGGTACAACCCATCGGCCCAGGAACTGCGGGCGGCCGCACCCGGCGACACGGCCGACAGTCTGGTAGCTCTGGTGCGGGCCGAACCACGCGTGACGATCGATACCGAGGACATCGCTGGCGTCATCAGCGGGATCCCCGTCTCGTCGGGACTCTACATCTCGGCCGGTTCGATCACGATCCCCTGGATCAAGCGCCAGCCCGGCGGGACCTGGGCCAGCGGCACAGCGCACTTGACCCTGACAGCGACCAATGGGCTGGCGATCGCCAGTAGCTTCCGCGCTCGCGGGACAGACAACGCGGAGGCGTCCATCGATTTGGCCCTGTTCTCCAGCGATGGGCTGACCTCACCGGTGGCTGCGAATGTGAATCAATCCCTGGCAGCGTCGTCCTTCGCCGGCGCCTTCGGTCTCGGTCCCGTCAAAATCAACGGCACGACGATCGGGGAAGTGGCCGACGTGAATATTGACACCGGACTGCGTTTGAATTTGACCCGCAGTGGCGGCGGACCTTATCCCGATTTTGCCAGCCTGGAAACGCCTTTCCGACCACGGATCACGATCACGACGCGCGATTTGACGTTGCTCGATTCCCTGCACGAGATCGCAGCCGCCCTGACTTCGTTGGAGGTGTATTTCCGGAAGCGCGCGGACGGGGGAACGTACGAGGCGGACGGTAATTTGAGCCACTGCAAGTTCAGCTTCGGCGCCGGACTGACACTGATCGACGCGGCGGCTGGCGACGAAGGGGACACCGCGACCTTGTCGCTGCAGATCGAAGGCAAGACGTTAACAGCCGCTAGCGGCGTCGCCATCACGTAGGGTGGGCACCGCCCACCCTGCCTGTTGTGGGGCGGTCTCCGGACCGTCCCACCCGACGGCCCGAAGGTCTCCCAACCAGAGACCCCGCCGGCGTAAGCCGGCAGCAAAAAGGAGACTCGATGCACTATCAAATCTTCCTGCCCGACAAACGGGGGCAAAACCCGCAGCTACTGGTCGAAGCCGGCCTCGCCGACCACGTGGAGGGTGCGCAGTGGGTGGAGTGTTCCGAGGGACCGACCGGGGGACCCGGCGCGATGGTGTTTTGGCAGCCCAAAGGTGAGCAGCCGAGGTTTGGGTTCGTTCCCGACGAACAAGAATGGATTCCCGCTGCGCCCCAGCCGGGGACGGGTGAGCGAGGCCGATATTGGGTCGGGGTTTGGCGCCAGTCGCCGCCCGGACCGCGCGACTTGCAGCGTCCCGCCGCCCTCCCGGGCCTGCAGGTCGCGCATTCCGGCTATTGGGTCCGGCTCGGGGATGGCAACCGCTGGGTCGTCGCGGCGGCCGCCATGCTGCCCCGGGACTTCCGGATCGACCCGGAAACCGGTCAGGTCCGCGAAGAATTGCAAGAGGATTACCGGTCCTTCTGGCGGAAGAGCCAGGAGTTGTATCGCTTGGTGCTGGGCGAAGGCCGAATCGACCTGCCGTGGGCAGATTGGTGGGATTACTTGGTCCAAGCACTGCGATTCAACTACCGGCTTACGCCTGAAGTCGTCAGCCATCTCAGGCTGCTCAACAGTGAGACGGCGCCGCTCGTGGCTCTGGCGACGATTCAGCAGCCCGAGATTCAACAAGTGGAGGACGAGCTCGAAAAAAAGGGGGAAGCCAGCACCCCCGGTACTTGATTTTCCTGGCGTGGTCACGGGGGCTTCTCGGCGATCACGCACCGACCTGGTTTGACCTTCATTTCTTAGGACGAAAGGAATGCCTGCCGGCGAGGCCGTTTTTACCATCACCTCCGACATGAGCGACGTGCTGCGGGACTTCCAGCGCACGCAGCAGCAGATATTGCGCACGAATCTGGCCCTGCAGCGCACGGCGCAAGCTGGTTTGCGCACTCAGCAAGCCACGCGTGGCCTGTTCGCCGGCGCACTCAGCTCGGCCCGCTCACTCGTCGAAGGGCTGATCGGAGCAGGCGGTGTGGTCGGAGCGCTGCATCTGGTCATGCAGGCCAGCCAGGAATGGCAGCACGAAGCTGTCGAAGCAGGTAAGACGATGGATGAGGCCTTCCGCAAATTCCGCGTCCAGGCCGGACTGCGGGGACTGGAGGCCGAAAAGGCGCAGAAACGCATCGAGCAGATCGCTCTGCAGCTCCCCATCAGCGAAACGCCCGTCGTGAGCGCAGAGGCCGCTGCCAGGCAGTTGGTGTCGAGCGGTTTCTCCGTCGAGGAGGCCACTGGTGAATCCTTGCGCGAGTTCTTGAAACTGATGGGGGCTTCGACGCTGACGGGCAAAGACGTCGAGCCCCGCGAAATGGCGCAGGCCATCGCCTCTTACATGTCGTCGCAAGGGTTGGAGCTCAACGCGCAGAATCTGCGTCGCGTCGGCCGCGGCGTACAGGCCTTGTTCAAGTCGACCAACATCCAAGTCGCCGACCTGCAGCAATTCGCCAAGCAGGCCGCCACGTTTGAGGGGGCTCTGTCCATCGAGGAGCAGCTCGCGATGCTGGCCCTCGCGCGGCAATCCTTCCCCGCCGAGGAATCCACGACCGGCTTGCGGAATTTCATTCTTAGGCTGCAGACCGCCGGCAAGGAAAAGGCCAAAGTCAAGGCTCTGCAACAGCTCGGTCTGCGACCGGAAGACGTCGACCTGGTTGGTGAATCGATCGGCGAAGTCCTGAAACGCCTCCGAGCAGGTTACGAGCAGGCCCCAGAAAAAGACCGCGCGGCGATTTTGGCCACGCTGTTCGGCGATCGGACCGTTGCTGCCTCACGCAAGATGATTAAGGGGAGCGATATATTCGAAGAGATGATCGCCAAACAAAAAGCGGGCGAATTCGACAAAGATGTGCGCGAGGCCTTTAGCGGCCGGACGGCCGCCGCCCGTCGAGCCGCCGGGCGCGGCCGGCTCGCCTCCGCAGCCCAAGACGACTTGGCGGACGTTTACGAGCAGGAAATGAAAAACGTCGCCAAAGAGATCGGAATGGCCCCGGCCCAGTATTACATCAAGATGGCTGGCTACAAACTCGCGCGCGGGTTTGGCGCAACGCCGGAACAGGCCCTGTGGTTCGGATTCGGCGACAATGCGTATTCGCAGGCCGTCCGCATGCGAGCCCGCACTTCGCAGGCCTACATACCCAGTGATGAGGAGTTGGCCGAGATGCGCCGACAGGCTCAAGCTCAGCAGAAGGCGCTCCAGGAGATCGCCGAGAACACACGCAAGACGGAAAACAACACACGCGGACCGACACGTGCCAAAAGGCCGGCGGCGGCGATGCTGAGCGGCGCCGCCAAGTAACGTGGCATCAGCCACGGTTGTGGGCCGGTCTCCGGACCGGCCCACCCCAGGGACCGAAGTTGTGGGGCGGTCTCCAGACCGTCCCACCCGATGGACCGAAGGTCTCCCAACCAGACAACCCACTGGAGACCTGCGGTCGCAATGGTGATCGGGTCGGGAGACCCGACCACAACCGGGGCGAACCGCCGGCGTGAGCCGGCGGGTAGCGGGTAGGGTGGGCACCGCCCACCAATGAGAAGCCGCAGCCGCCGGCTCACGCCGGCGGGTGCCCAAAGGAAGCACAGCAGGCCATGACCCTATCGCACGACGGATACACCTACGAAAACGGACTGGACAGCCCGGTCCGGCCGGCGCGGCCGGCGGAGGTCGACCTGGTCGTGCATACTTACCCCGCCGTGCGAGGCGAACATCATTTGGTCGGCGCGATCCATGGGCGGGACCTGACGGCCGAGCTGCTGCTCTCCGGATACGCCGACTTGGATGCTCTGCGTACCGCCCTGAACACACTGACGAATCAAGCCGGCCAATTGACCGGCACGTTGACCCAGACCGTCGCGGGTGTCGCGGCCAATTATCCACGGACCACGTTTCTGGGCTTCGAGGTACTCCAGGAGCCACAGCGCGACGGCAGTGGAGTCCACGGGTGGTGGTGCCGGCTGCGCCTGCTCTGGCGGCAGCGAGCCGGCTGATCCGCCTCCAGTAGGGTGGGCACTGCCCACCCTGTTGTGGGGCGGTCTCCAGACCGTCCCACCCGACGGACCGAAGGTCTCCCATCCAGAAAACCCACTGGAGACCTGCGGTCGCAGTAGTGATCGGGTCAGGAGACCTGATCACAACGGGAGGGAGACCTCCGGTCGCAATGGTGATCGGGTCGGGAGACCCGACCACAACCTGGGAAGGAACAGAACCATGACCGAATACATCCCGATTCGCAGCAAAGTTGTGGACATCAAGCTGCCGAAAGGCGAAAGCTCAACGCTGGATTTCGGCGAGGAGGTGTCCGCTCTGCAGTATTTGCTTGTGCTGACGACCGCCGAAGTGACGCTGGAGGCCGGTGAAAAGCATTGGCAAGTGACGGCCACGCGACCATTGGAGCTGAACGCACAGAGGCTGAGTTCGGTCCCGCAGCGAGGCTGGACCGTCACAAACGATGGACGCGAAGACGCTCGGGTCAGCGTCCACGTGCATTTTGTTTCGGAGGATCAGCAGTGACCGTCCGGCTCTACAACTATCGCGCCTCGGTGCTCCGAGTCGTTGACGGCGACACGGTGGACGTGCTCGTGGATCAGGGGTTTCACTCCTTCCGGCGGTTGCGTCTGCGGCTGCAATGGATCGACGCGCCGGAGAAACGCGGCGAGCAAAAGTCGCGCGGCACGGCCGCTGCTGAGCATCTTGAAGAGTTGATCGAGCAATACGCTGTGACCCGCGACGCTTGCGGCCGCCCGGTGATCTACGTGACCACGGAAAAGGATCGGCAGGGCAAATACGGCCGCTGGTTGGCGACCCTCTATGGCGTCAATCAGCGAGGCGACCTCATCGATTTGAACGTCCGGATGCATGCGGACGGCTTCGCAGACTGGTGGGACGAGGAGGACTGAGGGTGACGGGCTACCTCGGCGGATTGACGATCACGCGCGTGGCTTGGATCGGCGGTCAACAGATCGCCGTCCATTTCACTTCGACCTACAGCGGCTGGTATCACCAGCTCTACATCGGGCGCGTGCTCACCGCAGTCGCCGAATCCCCGGGTTGGCGCGTACTGGTCGGGGCGCTGAAGCCGAGTCCTTGGCCACAAGTCGTCATGATCCTCGCCGTCGACCCGGCCAGCCGGGCGATCGACTTCGGCAATCAATTGCCACCGCGACCGTATAACCGGATCGAAGTCCGGGCCACGGTCAGCGGATGGCCGGCGGATGGCAAGCTCGTGATGCTCCGTGCCGGCGGCGCGCCCGGGCAGCCGGTCGACCCGAACAACGTGCTGGATCGCCGGCTGGTGTTCGGCGACGACACCTACGTCCTCCGTTCGCCGCCGATGGGCCCCTCCGGGCAATACAACGTCGACGTGGTCGCTCAGGACGACAAGCTGCCAAGCGGCAATCTGGGCTCGCCGGCCACCGCGACCGTCGATCTGCTGACCCAGCCGAAGGACGTGCGGATTGACGGCGCAGGCAAGCGGCTGACAGCCTCGGTGGCGGGCAATCAGACGACGCTCACTTGGACCAATCCCGCATAGGAGGGTAACGGATGGCGGAGGAAATCCTGGTCGTTCCGTCGTTAGGGGGAGCCGATAACGCTCTGCTGCGCGACGGAACCGTGCAGCTCACTGCGGATTGGGACGCTGGCCCGTTCCAGATTCGCGCCGAAACTTTCTACGCCGACGCGCCGCCAGGCGTCGCGCCGTTGGTCGTCGACAGCAACACACGGGTCGCCAACCTCAACGCGGACCTGCTCGACGGCCTCCACGGTGCCGAATACGTCCGAGGGGAAGCGATCCGGCTCTCCGGTGCTCGCGCGGCCACCACGGCCAACGTCACGCTGGCTGGCGTCCAGACGATCGACGGCGTATCACTCCAGGCCGGTGATCGCGTGCTGGTCCGCGCCCAGACCAACGGCGTGGAGAATGGGCTGTACGAGATCGGCACGGACAGTGCCAACACGTGGATCCGCACGGACGACATGGCGGCCGGTGACGCCGTGGCCGGGCACCTGGTGCTCGTCAAGGAGGGGGCGACGTATGCCGACCAGCTCTTCGTCTGCACGAACAACGCCGGCTCGGATGTTGTCGGGACGGATGCGCTGTCTTTCTTCCAGCTCAGCGGCGGGGGCGGCAGCGGCACTCTGGGTAATCTCACCGACGTCCAGATCAGCAACGTCACGGAAAACGAGGTGCTCGCTTGGGACGCCGCCTCGGGAGTCTGGACGAATCAAACCGCCGCCGAAGCCCAGCTCGCCGCCGCGGCGCACACACACGATACCAGTGACCTCACCAGCGGCGTCCTTCCCCTGGCTCGGGGCGGCCTGGGCTCGGACGCTTCCGCCTGGTCGGGGCTGATCCGGATCGAAGCCGGCGCAGCCCAACAGGTCCGGAGCGAGTTCGCGCGCACAACCGCCCCGACGGCCAGCGACGACAGCAACGCCGGCTATTCTGTCGGGTCTCTCTGGATCGACACCGCTGCGGACAAAGTCTACATGTGCGTCGACGCGACCGCCGGCGCCGCGGTCTGGCGGTTATTGTCGATCACGCAGCTCGACGACGTGCCGGACGTCACGATTACGGCAGTGACTGACAACGAAGGTCTCCATTGGGACGCCGCGTCGGGCGCGTGGATCAACCAGACACAGGCAGAAGCCGGCTGGAGCGGCGGCGGAGGAAGCGGTGACGTTTCCGGGCCGGCAAGTTCCACCGACAACGGCATCGCCAAGTTCGACGGCACGACCGGCAAGGTGCTGCAGAGCAGCGCCGTCACGATCGACGACGGGACGGACAAGATCCATACGAAGGCGACAGCCGGCGCGATTCAAACCGATGCGGACGCGGCAACAATCACGTTCGATATGGACGTCGCCGACGTCCACCAGGTCACCCTGGGCGGCGACCGGACGCTCGCGGTCACCAACGTCTCTGTCGGCCAGCGTTTCTTGATCCGGGTGACGCAAGACTCGACCGGCGGTCGAACCGTGACCTGGTGGAGCGGCATTCGCTGGCCGGGTGGAAGTGTGCCCAACCTGAGTACCGGGGCCAACAAGACAGATGTGTTCGGGTTCCTCTGCACCGGGGCAGACAGTTACGACGGATTCGTGCTGGGACAAAACCTATGAGCTTGCTAGACAGCCTGGTCTCGTACTGGAAGTTCGACGAAAACACGACCGGCAATCGTGCCGACTCCCACGGCCCCCACACGCTCAATGCGGTGGGATCCCCACAGCCTGACCCAGGGATACTCGGATACGCTGTGCGCGTGGGGACAAGTACGTGGCTCTATGTCGATGACCATCCCGACTTTCGCCTTGGAACGTCGGACCTGACGATCAGTCTGTGGGCTTATACGACGACGCCGGCTGATGATGTCTATCTGGTCTATAAGGGAGACACGAACATCGAGTTTGCCGTCCGCATGGTGAAAGACCCGTCGGGCTACTACTACTACGAGGGCCTGCTGAAGGACTCGGCGAGCATGACTCAGCCGCTCATCGTGCGATCGGCCAATGCGTGGACCTCGGGCGCGTGGCGGCATCTGGTATTCGTGATCAAGAACGGCGTCGAAATCGAGTTCTACTCGAACGCGACTCGGACCGCGAACTCCTGGAGTGGAACAACTAGCGGTTTCACGTCCTCGGGAAAATATTGCGTCGGGTGCCGAATCTCCGGCGGGTACTCCGTCGACTATTTCCCGGGCCGGATCGATGAGATGGGGTTTTGGAGGCGAGCGTTAAGCCAATCTGAGGTAAGTGAACTCTACAACAGCGCAAACGCGCTGTCCTATCCGTTCGGCGAAGTCCCAGCGAAAGGGGCGCCGTTTTTGATGTTTCTGGGAATTTAAGATGGACCTGATCTCTCAAATTGGTGTGGGCGGTACCTTCGCCGTGATCGTCATCAAGATCGTGCTCGACGAGCTGCGTGATCGCCGGGATGCCGCGCGCCGATCCAAGCTCGAAACGATCGCGCAACAGACCCGGGACCTGTGGGAGTGGCACAACGTCAATGACCAGAACGGCGTGAAACTGTGGTATTCCCGGCGCAGTCTGGAAGACACGATCCGCAAATTGGTCGAGATCGCTGAGCATCAGCGGGCCATTCTTGAGCGGATCGATCTGCACCTCTCGGACTTGAAAGAGCGGATGAAACAATTGGAACAGAGTTGGGCGGAGTAGCGATGCGCATCTTGCTTGCCGACAGAACGGATTCTCGCATCGAGGAACTCGCGGCGGTTTGCGACGCTATTGTTGCGGCGCCCGGAGTGGGCATCTACGGGCGAGCGCGGGCCAAGCCGCTGGCGCGCAGCGGCTCAACGCGGCGATCCGAGATGTGTCGACTGGCCCGAGAACTAGCGCGACGCTCCGGACGGGCGGACTCCTTCGAGTGGCTGACGCTTGATGATCCGATGCCGCTCGCGGGCGAAAGCGAGATCGATTACGACGTGTTCCAGATTCTGATCAAGAGCTTTCGACGATTCGATTGTTTGAAGCGATGCGTCGAATCGATCCAGCGTCACTACCCAGCCGCACGCGTGCTGGTCGCCGACGATTCCCTCCGCCCTGGCGAAGAGCTCCCGGAGGAAGGCCAGTGGGTTCGCCGGCAGCCGAACGTCACCTGGTTCCAGCTCCCGTTCGATGTCGGGCTGGCGGCCGGGCGAAACTATCTGGTCCGACACGCGACCGCCCCTATCCTCGTGAACTGTGATGACGATTTCGTGTTCACCAGCGAAACGCGGCTGGAGCGTTTCCTGGAGGTGCTGGAGGCACTTCCCGAGGTCTCAATCGTCACGGGCTTGATGCGTCAAGGACCCGGCCGTGTGCTGAACTTCGCCGGTCGCTTCCGCTGGGCACCGGGCCGCGACGGCCGCTGGCGCCTGCGCGTGGCGCCGATTGAGGAGCCGCCGCGCGAAACTCCCGGGGGTGCCCGATACGTACCGACCGATCTGGGGCTGAATTTCTTCGCCGCCCGTCGTGACGCGCTGCTCAAAGCAGCCTGGGACGAAACCTTCAAAGTGAGCTGGGAACACCTGGACCACTTTTTGCAACTGAATCGGCACGGGCTGCGCGTGGTGTATTGCCCGGACGTGGTGGTCGACCACCGTCCCGTCAAGCGACCGGAGTACATCGCCTTCCGCGCCCGCCGGCAAGAATATGCCTCGTACTTCTTTTCGAAGTGGAACCTGGACGGTCCGCCCCACCACCAGTTGCACGACGAGAAATGGTGGCCGGCCGGGACCCGTACCGCCCGCCAAGCGAACCGCCGGCGTAAGCCAGCGGGTAGAATGGGCATCGACCGCCAGGCGAACACCCAGGATTGCCCTGTCGGTTCGCCGCCGAACATCGTCGTCCTCGGCATCGGACATTCCGGGACCTCTGTCCTGGCGGCCATGCTGGGCCGCCTCGGCTGGGACCTTGGTCCTGCCGACCACTACGCCGAATTGCCGGCGATCCGTCAGGTCAATGACCGGCTGATCCACGCACCGCGTGATCCGTTTCCCGAAGCGGAGGTCTTGGAGCTCCTGAGTCACTTGAAAGCGCCCTGGGCAATCAAAGACCCTCGGTTCGTCCACACGATCGACCGCTGGATTCCGGTCTTGAAGCCTTACCAGCCCTGCCTTCTTTGGATCACTCGCGATTTGGCTGAGGTCGAAAAGAGCTATCGCCGACGCGGCGAGGGGGGACCAGGCCCGCAGGTGGTCAGTCGCGGCAAGACGCTGCAGGAGCTCTGGGACCTGTGCGTTTCGGCCTGGCACGCCTGGCCCTGGGGGCGGCTGCGCATCAGCTACGAGCAGTTGAGTGCGGCCGTCGCGTTGTTCCGCTCGGACCGGCGCCCGGGCGCGGAAGGGTATTTGGTCGAGTCAGCCAAAGCTGCGTAGGGTGACCGCCCACCGGCAAATCCACCAAACGGAGCAGAAAAAATGGCAACGCAGCGTCTGAGCGTCGAATACGCGTCCAGCGCGAACCTCTATCTACGCGTGTATGACGCCGCCAACGGCGACGTCTTCGACTTCGCGGATAATACGTTCAAATCGTTCTCGCAGGCCACCACGCCGCACAAGTTCGCGGATGCCGAGCAGACCGGCGCGGCCGGCCAAGGTCGCAGCCAATATCTGTGGGACCTGGACCTGTCGGCGATCAACAATACGGCCGTGGCCCGGGACTGTATCGTCAAAATCTTCGACAACGGGACACCCAGCCCCAACGACAACGCTGTGAAGGAACCGGTGCCGTTGACCGTGCGACTGGGACGCCGAGGTCTTCTGCCCGTCGAAGTGAAATGTGAAATGAACGTCAAGAGCACGTCGGGGTCGGCCGCGCAAATTGCCGTCTGGCTGGAACACGATGGCCGGAAGGTCGACGTCGACGCCGTCGACAGCAACTGCACGGCGCAGGTCGTCGTCCGCGAGCATCAGTCGGGGGTGAACCTTTTCACGAAGACCTTCACGGCGGCGGACCTTCACGACGACGTATTCGAGGCGGAGCAATCGACGCCGAACTTCACCGACGACCGGCAGTACCAGGCCAAGGCCTCCGTGACTCTCAACGGCGTCACGTTCACCTCCGAGTGGCGTTTCGTGACCATCGGGTAGGGTGGGCACCGCCCACCCTGTTGTGGGGCGGTCTCCGGACCGTCCCACCCGACGGACCGAAGGTCTCCAGACCAGAAAACCCACGGGAGACCTCCGGTCGCGATCGTGATCGGGCCAGGAGATGGGAGAGCCGACGCAATGCGCATCCTCACTTCCCAAGACGCTTACAACCACCATCCGTTCGCCGGCAGCGGCACCTCGGTGTATGCGACTCTCGGAACGACGGTGCAATACCGGCGGCTGCGCGTGCTCGGCCTCTATGCGCGCGGCACGCGCCGGGGCCGCATCAAGGGGCGGGCGGGCGTGCATGCGATTGGCGCCGGCAGCATCACCAAGACCGCTCGCGTGACCAGCGTCGCCGATCCGGGAAACCAGGCCGTGCTGAATTCCTCTTCCGCCTGGTCGGGTCAGACCGTAGCCTTTGACGTACGACGATTCGCTGATCACGTCGAGTGCGAAACGGATAACTACCGGACCTTGCTGGTGACTTACGATGCCAATTTGAACGAGCAGACGGAAATCCGGGGCAGCGCCACGTTGCTGTCGATCGAACCTCGATCGGGCGGCGTGGTCCGAATCCGGTTCCGTTGGCAGCCAGCCAGCGACGGCATCGCGGCGACCCGATTCCGTGCGGTCGCTACCGCCGGCCCGACCTCTCCGACCGATGCTGTCGTGAGCTGGGACGACGCCCAGCAGGTTCCTCGGATCATCCAAATTGACACACCGGCTCTTTCGGATGCCGCCCCTTACACCTACAAGATCGTCGCAGCGAACTCCGATGAATCCGTGACGGCCGACGTCTTGACCGGCTTGGCCGTCCAGGCAGACGCCACGGGCCCACCGGCTCCGTCGAGCGTCCAAGTTCAAACGGTGTGACCATGAAAACCCTACTGCGATCGACCATCGTCTTTGCTGTGTGTGCGGCGGGGTTGGCCGTCGCCGGCCAGTTGGCGACGGAGCGCCTGGTGCAATACGACCGCGCCAGCGTGCGTATTGAATCGGGCTGTTCCGGGACACTCGTCGGGCCTCGCCAGGTGCTGACGGCCGGGCATTGCTATGAGACTGGTCAACGAGTGGTCGTCATCTTGCACGACGGCCGGCGTTTCGCCGGCCGGGTGGTCTGTGCGCGAGATGACGAGATCGACGCAGCGCTGATCTGTCTCGACACAAAGGCGGTCTTGCCCTTTGTCCCGCTGGCGGAGCAACCGCCGCCGGTCGGTGCCGAAGTCCTCGTCTACGGCGTTCCCTCGGCCGCTGGCGTCGATCGCATCCTGCGGTATCGTGCGCGAGTGAAGTCCCGGGACGGTCGCTGGCTGGAATTGACGGGCCGCACCGCACCGATCGCCGGCGAATCCGGCGGCGGTGTCTTTTACGATGGCAAGCTGGTCGGCGTCATCGCGCGTACGCAAAACCGCGTCGCGCTCTACACCGGACAAGGTAACTGGGGCGCCGCCACCAAAACGAGCGGTCTGCTGAGCCTGCTCGCCCGCCGCCGGCGCGGTGATTGCGGCTGTGACGGGGGTGGTGGACAGCACCAACAGCAACAACTTTCACCAATCCCCGAACGCGAGCCTTTGGTGCCGAAAGAGGTCGCCGAGGATCTCAAACGCCTGCAGACTGAAATTGAGACGCTGCAAAACCAGATCCAGAAGCTCAAACAGATCGCTGCTGTTCCTGGTCCGCGCGGTGAACGCGGGCCTCCCGGGCCGCCGGGACCGCCGGGGAAAGACGGAAAGGACTTCGATCCGGCGACCCTGCAACAAGCGCTGGCTTCCGTCGAACAGCGGTTGATGAGCGAATTGAAACGCCGGACGGACCCGGGTGAACTGTCCAAGCAGATTGCACCGCGTCTTGCTCCGATTCGGTTCCGGCTGTATGGACCGAACGGACAGCTCCTCCAGGAAAGCCAGGTCCGTCTGGGAGAGACGCAGAACTTCTACTTGATTCCTCGCAGTCAATGGCCGCCCGAACGTGCTCGGGAGCCTACGGCGAACGGTAGGCGGCCGGCGTCAATCAGCCGGTCGCAGCGCCGATAGACAGGAGGGCTACTTCGATGCCGGAAACCATTCCGTTACCCATGCCCGACAGTCAACAACAGAAAGGAGAACCTGACATGGCCGATGTCAGCGAACGTTTTGCGGAACACGCCGCGAATCAACTGCTTCAGATCGGCAACATCGCTCAGCAGAACTTCGTCACGGTGGCCAAAGTCCTGGACTACAACTACCTCGAAGGCAAGGACATGGTCAGCCTGGCCGAATCCCTCGGCGCCCGCGAAGTGGCAGCCAAAGAAACGCCAGGCGGGCCGGCCCCCGCTGGAAGCACTAAGTGATGCCGCGTGTGAACGTCGTGGAAGCTCTGAATGACGGCCTCCGAGACGCCGTCTCGCTGGACCGGGCGCTGATCGAGCGGCGAATCCGTGAGTGGATCAAGCGGCGGGCCGAGCAGGCGAGGAGCGAGCTCGATGGACTGGCGCGAGAAGCTGAAGCACCAATGGATGCTGACTCGGCTGGCTCACGAGGCGAGCCAACTGGAGGCGACCAACCGGGAGCGAGCTCTGGTCCGCCGCCTGGTCCGTAAGCTCCAAGATGGCACACTCGGCCGGCCGAGCCCGGAAACCGACCCGGAGGAATCGGCGGTGGCGGGCGTCTGGGTGGGCAACGAGTTCCACCTCCAGACGCCCCCTTCCACTCCGCGGCCGATCAGCCGGCTCGCGACGGCTGCGCTCGGCGCGGCGTTGCTCGCCGGCGGAGCGGGTCTGGGTGCCGGAGTGCCGCTCCTGCTCAGCGCGCTGCGGCCCAGCGACCAGACCGCAGCGCCCGAGTCCCAGCAGCCGCCTCAATCGACTCAGCCCGACTGGCATGACACCTGGATGGAACTCCGCTTGCAGCCGCCGCAGTAGGGTGGGCACCGCCCACCAGCCGCCGTAGGGTGGGCATCGCCCACCCGGCGAACCGACGGCACCGGCCGGCGGGTGCGAAGGCTCGGCGGACCCGATCCACCCGGAGGTTGACACATCCGGCTCGCCAGCGAGACCGCCATGACTGCCACGCCGAACAATCGCAATTCCTCCGGCGCCGAGCCGATGGCTCGGCTGGTCGTCCTCTTGGGGGACGACCAGGGAAATGCGCCCAGCGCCACCGATGAGGTCGACTGGATGATCCCGATCGACCTCGAAAAGACGGCCGGGGGGGAGAGTCTGGACCGCGCCCGTTTCCGCGTGGCGTACGAGGTACTCGGCCAGCAGTTCGTCGACTGGCAGATCGGCGATCGCTGGAACCGCCAGGTGGAAGTCTGGATCGCCGACGAAAGTGGGGATTTGGGACAACGGCTGTTCTGGGGCGAACTGACCAACGAAGACGTCGAACTCGCGGCGCGCAACGCCGACGCCGACATGGTCGTCACCGCCACGGCCGCGCCCTATCATTTCGGCGAGCCGCTCCAGACGATTCCCGTCTGGAACCAGGGCATGATCGAAGATTGGCCGGCAGACCTTATCTTCAACCCAGAGATCGAAGGGACGATCTACTCCAACAAGTGCGACCAGAAAGTGCCCGGCGAGGATCACTATGCCTTCATCGACCCCAACTCCGTCCGGACGGCGGCCGCGCAGACCCTGCAAGGCTGCACCAGCGAGGAATGGACGCTGAAGGAAGCGATCCAGACGCTCTGCGCGGTCTGCAACCCCGATGAGACTTTCGTCGAGAATCCGGACGTGGACGCGGCTGGCCTCTTCGACGACCCGAATGACCCGCCACCGCCGCTGAAGAATGTCCGCCTGCCCCGGGGACTGTATCTGCCCGAGCTGCTCGATCGGCTGCTGGTGCCGCACGGCTACCATTGGTATCTGGACCATCACGATAAGAAGATCGTCTTGTTCCGCCTGGGCAAGGCGACTCGAACCAAACAGCTCCATCTACAGAGACCGGGCGAATCCTTCGAGCTGGGCGAATCGAACGCCCCGCAGACCGACCTGCGCGTCGACATCCTCAGCCTGGCCAACAAGATTGTCGGCCAGGGCCAGTGGCAGGAACGTGAGGTCACGATAGAACTTTTCCGCGGATGGCCCGAGGCCGACGACGCTCTCAGCGCCGCCGATCTGGATCAATCGGCGAAGGACTCGCTCTACGAGCAGCATCAAGACGCGTGGCGCCTCTGGGTGGCGAACGAAGACGGCAGCTACACCGGCCTGCGGACTTACACCGCTCCCATCGACGGTCCGACCGACCTCTCGTCGGTCTTCGACGTTTGGATCGCCCGCCGTCGCCCGCTGCTGGACTGCCTGACTCTGGACGATCACGGCCGGCGGCGCAAGCCCTTCGTGGATTACGCCGTGGCTGAGGACGAGTACGGCAACCCCGACTGGCAGCCGGCGGGCAACAACTGGACGATCCGTTTGCTGAAAGACCGCATCGGTATCTATTTCGACGGCAACACCCCTCCTCCGGAACTGATCGCGGCTGGCGATCAGGCACGCGTCCGGATCACGGGCACGGTCCAAGGTGACAGCCGGCTCGGCGCGCTGGTGCTCGCGGATGCCTCACCGAACCGCCGTGATCTGACTCTGTTCCTTGATCTGTCGGACCGCTTCTTCGATCGCGCTCGCGTCACCAGCGGTGATTTTGCCAGCGCCCTGGCCCAAAGCGCCGACGCGGACGAACGGTACGACTCGGCGGCGCTCGAACAGTACCTGCTGACGCTCAAACAGCGACACGAATCGGCCGTGCAGCAGGTGGAAGCGGCCGTGGCGGGAATGTCGCTTTCCTACGCGATCGGTGACCTCATCGACCGCATCGACGGCCGAAACATCGATTTGAATCGGAACGTCCCCGGTATCGAACCCGCCAAATACCTTCAGATCACAGGACTGCGATATGACCCCCGCGACCAGGTCACCCGACTGGAGTTGGCTCCTGTGGAAGTGATCGACTCATGACCGAGTTGCGATGGCTCAGCACTGGCCGAGAGACCGGCTACGTTCATCCCGAGGGCGATACGCTCATCACGACCGGGGACGATCCGATTCCCTGCCCGCTCTCAACGGAAATCGCGTTCCCGATCCTGCCCCAGCCGACGCTGACTGACTGGTCGAGCGACGGGTTCGACCGTAATGGAGCGACAATCTATTGGGACTATTTCAGCGATTACCCGTACTGGAAGGCAGCCGATCTGTCACCCATGCGTCAGTCCGGATTCCTCAGTGGCCGGCTCAGCCCTTACGAAATCACTTGGATCCGGCAGAACGGCGCTGTCTGGCGACTTCTCGTCGACGCGCTGACCCCGACCGGCCGGCAAGTGATCCCCGTGGCAATCGGACGAGTCGACCGAGCAAATTTGCGATGCATCGTCGGGGGGTGGTGCACGGCTGGCGGTGCGGTCTTCGGAGCACAGCCTCGCCCTTGGTACACATGGGCCTACATCGATCCTTTCGGCGTCTTCCCAGAGCCGGCCAACATGCATTTCGGCCAGCCGCTCTCGCTTCTCCTGCCGGTCTTGAACGCGAGCTGGGGCGGGTACTACCTCGTCGAGGTGAGATCAATCGTCTTGCAATTCGGGTGCCTCGATTGTGCCGGAAACGGATCCTGGTACCCCTACCTTCGGCACCGCCCCGCCGGCCACGACGGCTTAACGAATGCCGGCGCATCGTTCGCCCCATTCGCCCTGTATCGCCCCGACCTCAATGCGGATGATCCGACGATCGACGATCCCTACGGCGCCGCGTACGATACGTCCGATTGCGGTGCGATCCGGGTCGTGCTGTGGAATCCTGCTGGCTGCTTCGAGGACACCCGGGCTGGCTTCAGCGCTTCCGAACAATGGTTCTACCGGTTTGGGTTTCGCGGTGCATCGACAGTGGCCGATCCACGGGGCTATGTCTGGGGCACCTTCGGATTCGACGCGGCGACGTGCGTCGGCTACGCGTCCGACGGATCGCCCCGCTCCGCCACGAGACTGCCGGATCAAGCTAAGCTGGTGATCTTGATCGGTGAATTGTCACCGGCGGCTTTTGCCGATCAGTTGGCTGAGTTGAAACGCTGGCTAAGCCTCGGCAATAAGCGCCTCCTGCTGATGCCGCCGGTCAATCACTTGTCACTCTCGTTATTGACCGCCGGCGGCCACGCCAATTTGCCGCAAGTCCCGCCGCCGATGACGAATCGCTGGTGGACCGAACTGCTGAGCGGATTGGGATTGTCGCTGGATTTCTGGTCGCGGGAGTATGCGAAGCCGGGCACACCTTTTCCGGATCCGTACCCCTATCCAGTCGGCGAAGTCCTCCAGCCGGGCCATCCATTGCTCGCCAACGGCTATCCGGAGGATTACCGCACCGAAGCCTGGCTGCTCGGCGGCAACCAAATTCTGAGCTACTGGCTGGCAGCGGAAGACTACGGACCGGAGCCGACGTCGAAAATCGCCGTGACTCACCTCAACAATTGGCTGCTCCACTCGGGTTTCCTCCGAGCGGTCTACGACTGGTAGCCGCGACCGCCTGCGCCCACAAACAGCGGCGTGGGCCCGGGACGTTCTGCTCCGCGCGGCCAGGCGGCGGGTCAAGGGTTAATTCCAGTGACGGCCGCTACTCGGATTCACTTGTGGGAGCTGGCGAGTCCCTCCCGCACCAACTGCCGGCCGACATCTTGACCGCCGCAATAGACTCGGCCAAGCACTCGGCCGAAGGTGAAGCAGCGTCTGAGCTCGCCGTCGGCCGGGAGCGGCACCACGAGCCGGCACTTGCCATCCTTCACCAGCTCGCGCATTCGCTGAGCCGCCTTCTTGCCCTGCTCGGTCCGCACCTCCGGCGCCCAGCAATCCAGGAGTCGCACGCGCACGCGAAGGGTCACTTCTACGTCGAGCGTGTCGCCGTCAACGACCCGGACGACGCGACCCGGTAGGACCAGTTGCGGCTGCGGGGGTGGCGCCTCTCCGCCGACGGCGAGACAAATCCCGAGTCCGAACAGGCTGATGAGAATCGGTAGCTTGGCCATGACGACCCGAGCATACCCTAGCCCACGCGGCGTTGCAAATGACCGGCGACTCAGCGACCGCAATCTTTCTTCCTTCGGCTGCGCAAGCCGCCGGGTGCCTTCGGATTCAGAACCGGGACATCAAGCTGATCCGGAGGGGGCAAAAAAACAGCGGCGTGGGGCTGCAGGCCACCCCACACCGCCAGCAGTGTCCTCACCGCGAACGGTGAGGTGGGAACTTGTCTCTCAGTGTGCTCAGGTACTGAGAGGAAGGTTGTTTCCATATTACCTCTGCCTGTGTCGAGCGCCAATGATTTTTTCGCGCCGGCGTCGCCGGTGACGCGGGCGGTCGCTTTCGGCGCCCCAGCGACGGCTATCCTCGCTCACGAGGGGGAATCCCTCGCGGGCCGCGACTATCGCCCGGCGGATGCGGGCCCGAGTCCAGAGCCGCCCCTGCCGGTTCCGCCAGCGGCGCCGCCGGCAATACTCCCACAGCTCCCGGTAGGTCATCCCCCGCCGGCGCAGCCGGAGCAACGTCAGACACTTCTTCCGCTCGCCCGGTCGCGGGCGAAATCGGCGTCCGTCGCGTGTCTCGACCACTCGCCAGCCGAGCGGCGCGCGTTCCGTCGGCACACACGGCAGACCCTGCCGGCGACGCTGTCTGTTCGCCGCGCGCAGCCGCTCACCGATCCGCTCGCGCTCGAGCTCGGCGAACGTCATCAGCATGTGGAGCATCGCGCGGCCGACGGGTGTGGTCGTGTCGACCTGCACGTCGAGGCAATGGACGCCGACGCCGGCGTCCGTCAGCTCGCTCAGGACCGCTGCGCCGTCCAGGACCGACCGAAACGCCCGGTCCAGTTTCGCGACGACCAGGTGGTCGCCGCGCTGCAGCGATCGGAGCTGGCGTCCGGCCGGACGCGAAAAGAGCGGCACGCTGCCCGACACGCCGCGATCCACGACATAGCGCAGTTCGCCTGCGTCCGGCAGCCGCCGCTCAACGTACTCCCTGATGAGCTGCATCTGTGTCTTGATCGAGATCGACTCCGTCCGATCTACGGATACGCGGCAATATCCGTAGACGGTCATCAAGCTCGGTCCTACGACGTGTATCCGATGCCCGGTCCCTTGTGCGGCGAGGGGAGCCCGCCGCATGCGGCGCCGGCACCGCGCAGCGCGCCGCTCGGCCCATGTGCGTAAGTGCCGGCCGCGTAGTAGGCCGATCGGCAATGGTAGTCCCGTGATTTGCGCATGGCGGCCTGTACCGCCTCGCGCGGGAATTCCAGGTCAATCGTCTCGCGCTCGTAGTTGTGCCGCAGGTACTCCGGCGAGCGGACGACGACCTCCGAAAGATCATCGTCGAACTCCCAGAGCCGAACATGCTGGATGCCGACCATCTGCGGCGCGCGGCGGTCGATGGCGACGAGCGATACGTCGCCGCATCCCTGCCCGCGATGGTGGCCGTATTCGATGAGCATCGCGGCGTGCACCCAAAACCTGGCGTGCTCGCCACCGCACACAGCGCGACCGCCGACCGACGGCAGTGGCTCGCCGCGCAGGCCGCAGACGATCGTCGCGTGCCCCGTATTGGTGTATCCGCCACCAGTCTCGGCCAGCCCGATCGTGCGATCGACGCGGTGCCGAGATTGGTCAAGCGAGTCCAGCCACTCGACGGCGACGTCGATCTGTCCCGCCGTTCGGATGAGATACCGTGCTGCCCAAATGAACTTGCCATGGCCGCTGCCGGCGCACTTGCGACACGGCTCTCCGCGATACTTGTCCAGCCGACCAGTCCCGTCGCAGAACTGGCACGGCATCGGCTCACCGTCGGGGTCGTGACGTTGGATGATCACAGCGCCTGCGGGCACTTCGTCCGGCGCCGGGCAGACCTGAATACTCAACTGCATCGCTTCCTCCTATTCTGATTGCCGACGGGCGCACCCTGGCGGCGCGGCCCGCGGCGAAGCCATTGGGACTCTCTCATCCAGACTCGCCGGCGGCGGGAGTCCCGTGTCCGCCGCCAGCCGAGATCGCGGGCGAGCCGCTCGCACCCACGCACCGCCGCCCGGCGCACCACCGGCAGCGGCTCGCCCGGATGCTCCAGCACCGCGACCCACACCGTCTGCGACAGATCGTCCGCCGCGCCCGGCATGAGCCAGGCGAAGTAGCGGCGGACGATGCGCAGGCAGACGGAATGAGTGCGAATCTCGTTCATGACTCGGCCTCGCCCAACAACCGATCAATCTGCTGAGCCGACTCGCGAAATGCTCGCGCTCGCTCGGTGTCGCCCTGTCCTTTCATCCGACAGTAGCGCCGGAACCGGCGCAGTTGCGGCCGCGTCCACAGCCGGCCACGCCAGGCGACGCGCTCGACCGTCGCCGGCACATCCGGCAGATCGTCCGCCGGCGGACGGGGCGTGACGGACCAGAGATCGGTGTCGCGCCGATCGGCCACGCGCACGCGCGGCTCCGGGGCATACGGCCACACGCCGGCGACGACCGGCACGCGGCCGGTCAGAATCCGCTGGATTGCTTCGTCCGCCCAGCCGGCCAGCCGCGTCCGCAGGTCGCGTTCGAAGGCCTTGCGCCGCGGCCGCAGGATCGCCAAGGCGGCGCTTTCGGCCTCTTCTGCCGTCTCGAAGGACGCGGAAGCACGCCGGGCATCGATCACCGCCTCCATGCGGCTGCCGATACCTACCCAGGCCAGCCAATGCCGTCTGTCCTCATGGGGTCGCACACAGACCTCCGTCAGGTGCGACCCGACGGACAGCATCGCGTGAGCGTAGATACGACCGGCCTCCTCGATGTCCGACAGCAGATCGAGCGGTGCGACCCAGGCATACCACTCGGTCGCCGGGTCGTGCCGGACGGATCGGACGTAGTCCTCGTCGACCAGGTCGGCCGCGTCGTCGTACCCGAGCCGCTTGAGCTGCTCGACCTGCTGTTCGATCTCCGCAGCGGAGACGGGCAGCCGATCGTCTCGGCTGGCTTCCTGCCAGCCGGCCGGTACGGGGGCCTCGGGATCGTCACAGACGCAGATCGCCCATGCGCCACCGGGTAAGCCGACTCGTATCCACGGGGCAGACGCGTCGGGAATCCGGTCGCCGCGCAGGGAATTCCACTTCGCACAGTAGATCAATCGTCGCATAGGATCGCTCCTCTCAAGAGCCAAGGGGGCCGCGCGTCGGCGGGCCGGCACAACACGCCGACCCGCCCGCGCGGAGATAGGGAGGTGATCACGCCAGGCGCCTGAGCTGCGTGAGCACCTCAGAGACGGTACGAGCCAGATCAGAACTATCGGCGCCACCAGCCTCGCCGACGGCAGCTTCGAGCTGCTGAATGCAACCGGCCAGCGTCGGAGCATCGTCAGCGGCCAGGCCGATACGGAGCTCGCCGTCGACAATCCGAGCGGCCTGTTCGATCGAATGCTCGTCGAGCAGAGCCGCCAGTTTCAGTGCGTCGTCCTCGTCGATCGTATGCTCGATAAGCTGGCCATCTGCGTCGGGGAGGATGACATAGAAGCGGTCCTCGTTGCCCCGCTGGCCGGTATCCCGGCACTGATAGAGGCCGGGCTCGGTGATGTACGCTTCGCCGCGACCGGTCTTACCGGAGCGGCTGTAGGACATGCGGACGCTCAGGAACTCACGATCGAATCCGTACTTGCTGTCGGTGCCGCTGATCCGAGCGATCCAGGGCTTTCGTCCCCCGTACCCTTGACCACACGTCAGAGTCGTGCCAGTGTAACTCATGGTCTCACCTCCCTATCAGGTGGGGCCCAGGAGCCGGGAGGTGGCGGCCTCGCCGGCTCCACTTCTTTTCGGCCGGCCCAGCGCCGGCCTCTCACTCTGGCCTAAGTGTATTACACTTATCGGCCGGTGTCAATATCTGTATGACATTTTTTCGAAAAAAAACCGGCGATCGGCAGTCAGTCGTCGTGATCGGCTCGGCCGCCGGGCGGCGACTCCAACTCGTCCTTGCGCGGACGCCGGGGCGGTCGCATCTCGGCCAGCGACGGATCGCCGAGGGCGTCGGCCAGCAGCGAGCGCACCAGCTCCGACAGCTCGCACTTCCTCCGGTCGCACTCGCGCTCCAGCCTCTCGCGCAGCCGCGTCGAGACCCGCAAGATGATGGGTTTGCTCGGTGTCATACACATATCCTACCTCCGCCGCTTGCGAATGCAATGTCCTCTTCCGCGTCGCTGGCTGGACGCTCCGTACCGCCGCACGACCGTCTTGAATGCACGCAGTAGGTCCATCCACGTGGACCGCCTGTCGTGTTTGGCCATGTCAATCGCCGACTCTACCGCGTTTCGTGTCGATAGGTTCATTGCTCCATGCCGGTCAGTGAGCTTCGCCGACCGCGAAAGACCTGCAGCGTCAATCGCACGGCCAGGCCGAGGGCGTGGCGGGGCCGGAGCGGGAGCGAGCGGTCGAAGGCCCAACGGGCGAGCTGCCAGATCGCTCGCGGCCAGTCCCGCCGCCGGCAGATGACGACCCAGGTGTGCTCTTCCGTCTGGCAGGCGATGAACAGCATCCGCCTGCGCGGATGTCGGCTCAACAAAACGCACAGTACCTCGCAGAGGAACATCGCCCGCTCCAGCGGGTCCGCTGCCACTTCGTCTTTCGCCTGGGATATGGTCATGCCAACCCCTCTTTTTTTGTCTCGCTCCAGAGCTTGATCGCTTCATCCAGCACTTCGCGGAACGCCCAGTCCTTGCGCCAGCCCGGGCCGATAGTTCGATCCAGAAGCCGAATGGCGCCGTCAAGAGCATTGGCGAGGCGCGGAAGCATCGCGATCAAGTTCGCGGTCGGCAGAAGCCCTCGCAGCTCCGGTCCGATCCACCTTGGTCAGAGCCGCGAACTCGACGGCTATGACTATCGCCAGAGTAAGCGCAATCCCAGGCCATATGGTGCGGCTGTTCTGCCTCATCGTGGCACTCCGTGCGTTGCGAGCCGTTGAGCCGTCAGACGTTGCCGGCGGCGCCAGGCGCGGCCCTGGGCGAGCCAGTTCTCCGTCAGGCCGAGCTCCAGGCAGCGCTCGGCGTAACGCTGCGGGTCCGTGCGTGGCTGGGCCCGAGCGGCCAGGACGGCGGCCGTGAACGTGTCCGCGTCGATGCCGGCCGCCTCGATCCCCGGCCCGTGCTCGGTCCAGTACGCCCGCAGCAGCCGATACAGCGACCGATCGTCTCGGCCGGGCTCCCACACCTCCACCGGCAGCCGAGGCAGCACCACCGACGCCCCGGCCGGTGCCGAGGGATGATCTGTCCGATCCGTCTGA
>JALUUK010000407.1 GCA_027021395.1 Acidobacteriota bacterium | reverse complement strand
GTCGTCATCCGCAATGATCCGGAAATCATCGTCCAGCTTTGTCCGGTAGGCGCCGATGGCCAGCGTTCTTCCTTCCATCACCGCGAGCCTGGTGATCGGCGTTGCAAGCTGTATGACCGGTTCGTAAGGAAGTCCGGCCATGGCGTAATAGCCGGCGCCCGAGGCTTTGCGCAACAACACGGTGATCATCGGCACCGTATTGGTACTGTTGGTATAGATCAAAGACGATCCGAAACCCAGCAATCCGCGTTTTTCCGCCTCGATACCGATATCGAACCCGGAAATATCCTGCAGCCAGACGATGGGAATCCCGTCATCGTTGCAGCAGCGCGAGAATTGCGAGATCTTGGCGATGCCGTTCTTGTAGAGAATGCCGCCGGGGCGTTTTTCTCCGGCGAGTTCGGGATGGTCCGTCAGTTCCGGATTGTTGGCGATGAAGCCGAGCCACAGTCCCCCGACGCGGCCTAGGCCGCAGACCATCTCCCGGCCGACTTCAGGAAGAACCTCCCGAAAGAGCGAGTCGTCGGTCAGGCGCGCAAGCACTTGTCCGATCTCGTAGGTGTGCCGGTGATCCGCAGGGAAGAGCGCATCCATGCCCGTGCAGTCGAAAGCGGGCGGCGTCGGCTGAGCACCACGCCGGTAGTACTCCGCACCGGAAGAGGGCAGTGCGCGCATTTCTTGGCGCAGGCGGCGGATGCACGACTCATCATCGGGAACGCGGTAGTCGGCGCACGCCGAAAGGTGCACGTGCACGTCCGGCCCGCCGATATCGAGCGAAGTGATCTTCTGCGATTTTGCGCCTTTGATCAGAGCCGCGCCGGCGATGACCATATAGGCCTGCTCGGTCATGTAGACGACGTCGGAGATGATCGGCATGTAGCCGCCGCCGGCGATGCAATCGCCGAAAACGCCCGCAATCTGCGGGACGCCGCGGGCGGAAAGCCGGGAGTTCATCTTGAAGATCGCACCGGCGCCGGTGAGGCCGGGGAAGGTCTTCGATTGTTCGGGTAGGTAGAGCCCGGAGCAATCGACGAGGTAGACCACAGGAATGCGCAGTCGCAGGGCCATCTCTTGCGCGCGCTCGATCTTTTCCGGAGTGCGCGGCCACCAAGAGCCCGATGCCACCGTGTTGTCATTGGCGATGACCATGGCCCAGCGATTCTCGATGCGGCAAAACGCCGTCACCACACCGGCCCCGGGCGACTTGCGCTCGTCTCGCCCGAAGGTCAGACCATCATTGACCAGGGTTCCGACGGTGAGCGGGGTCGTCCCCTCGTCAATCAGCGATGCGATGCGTTCCCATGTCGTCAGCTTGCCCTTCTTGTGCACACGTTCGGCGTACTTCGGTCCCCACCCTTGTTTGACCTCTTCTCTCTTCTCGACGAGGCGACGGGCGTGCGGGGCCATGGCCTTGCGCTGAGCGTCGGCCGTCGCAGGGTCGAGATCGGTGCCGATCGGATGGAGGGCGATGCGGGCCATGGTTTCTCCTCAACCTGGCAAGGTCATGAAGCTCTCCGCGCTCGAGCACTCGCACTCGGAGGTTTCATGAATGTTTCAGATCAAAGATCCGCGCCCAAGGTTTCGATCAAAGTGGTGTCGTAGTCACCGGCGATGAATCGAGGGGAGGCGAGGATCTTCAAGTGGGCGGGTATGGTCGTCGGCAGGCCCGAAACCTGCGTGGCTTCGAGACAACGCACCAACGTTTCGAGGGCCGTTGCGCGGTCTTTGCCGTGGGCGATGACTTTTGCAATCAAGGAATCGTAGAACGGGGAGATCTTTGCGGGTGTTTTGAGATGCGTATCGACGCGAATCGTCCCCGGCCCGAGGTCGAGAGGAACGAAAAACTCATCCACCGTGCCGGGCGCCGGGCGGAAGTCTTGCTCCGGATCTTCCGCATTGATCCTGACTTCGATGGCATGCCCATCGCTTGGCGTCGATCCGAGCGCGGCGGGCAGCGCTTCTCCCGCGGCGATGCGCATCTGCCACTCGACGAGATCGACACCGGTGACGGCTTCGGTGATCGTATGTTCGACCTGAAGGCGCGTGTTCATCTCCATGAAGTAGAGCGCACCGTCGTCGGCCCGAAGAAACTCGATGGTTCCCGCGCCCTCATAGCCGATCGCTGCGGTCGCTGCGGCGACGCGCGCGTTCATCGCTTCGCGTGTTTCCGGATCGAGAGCGGGGCTCGGGGCTTCCTCGATGAGCTTTTGGTGGCGTCTTTGTACCGAGCACTCGCGCTCTCCGAGGCAGACTGCGCGACCCCAAGTA
>JALUUK010000406.1 GCA_027021395.1 Acidobacteriota bacterium | reverse complement strand
ATTCCGGCGGGCAAGATCAAGGCGCTCGTCGCGGCGGCCCGTCGAATCGAAGCGCAGCGCGAGCGGCTCGAGAAGGGAAGCACGGGGCTTGGTCGCGCGCGCTTCGGTGTGGTCGTCGCGGGCGATCTTGCGCGGCGTTGGGCGGCGTCTTTTGCACGCAATCCCTTCGGCGTTCCATTGGTTGTCGATACTGCGGCTCGCGGTGCCGATATCGCGCGCGGCGTCGGCGCCGTCCTACTCGGCGAGCATCTCATCGAGGTCGCGGCCATGCGCCGCGCCGAAGCTCTAACGACCGGTGATATGTCGGCGTCTTCACGCGAGGAGTCGGTCGATCGGCTACTGCCGGAAGATCTCAGCGCACGAGAGCGCGGGGCCTGTCCGCCGATCATTCTCTTGATGGGCAGGGAAGCTCTCGGCGAGCGGGGTTTGTCTTCGCTCTCGTCGTTGCTCTCGTCGGATGATCCGGTGAAGGTGATCGTGCTCGACGATAGCGGGCCGTACTCTGCATCTCCCGATCCGGCGGAAGTGGCATTGTCACTGCGCAGCGCTTTTGTTACGAGAACCTCGGCGGCCCATGCGGAGCATCTCTTCGAAGCGATGGGCGAGGCGCTCGACCATCAGGGACCGGCGTTGATTCATCTCTACACGCCATCTCCGGCTCGCAACGGCTTCGCGACGGAAAAGACCATCGAGGTCATGCGCAAGGCCGTGGCTACGCGGGTTCATCCGCTCTTCAAGTACGCACCTCGAAAAGACGGCGTTTTCGGTACGTGTCTCGATCTCGGCGGCAATCCCGATCCGGGTGAAACATGGGCTCACCGGGAAAGCGGCGAAGAGATTCTCCCCACGGAATGGGATCCGGATATTCCCGATGCGGTGAAGGAGGAGTGCCGTGCCCGATGGCTGCGCTTACAGGAATGGGCCGGAATCGTCACGCCGTTCACCGCGCGCATCGAGGAGTCCATTCGACAAAAGATGCAAGAGCAGCTCGAAGAGAAGATCGCAGCACTCGAAGCCGATCGTGATCGGCAGATCGACGAAGCCGTCAAGGCCGAACGCGCCCGACAGGTTCAGCACCTCAAAGAACGCCTGATGGCGATGATTTCGCGCACGACGCCGACATCCACCGATGCGTTGCGCAACGAAGGCGAAAGGACCTGACTTCGATGTTTTGGCGCAGGGACAGGGCGACCTTTCGTCACGGAGTTCATCCGGACGAAAGAAAGGATGCCACCTGTAGGCGTCCCATCGAGCGCATGCCCTTCGTCGAGGAATACGTTCTGCACTTTTCTCAGCATCTCGGCGCACCGTCGCGCCCGGTGGTCGGCGTCGGGGATCGAGTCGAACGCGGCCAACTCGTCGCCGAAGCCGCAGGATTCGTTTCCGTCGATCTTCACTCGCCGGTGACCGGCGAGATCACGGCCTCCGAATTGCGCCCGCATCCCGGCGGGGGAATGCTGCCGGCATTGGTGATTCGGACCGATCCCTACGACGCGCAGCGAATTCGTCGGCTAGAGAAGATGCCGGATTTCAGGTCCGAAGCCGCCGGTCTTCCGAACGACGATTTTCCGAAATGGGTCCAAAAAGCGGGCATCGTCGGCTTGGGAGGCGCAGCCTTTCCGACTCATGTGAAGATGAGTGTGCCGGAAGGCAAAACGGTGCGTTTCGTGGTGATCAACGGCTGTGAATGCGAGCCGTTTCTGACCTGCGATCACCGGGTGATGGTCGAGCGTACCGACGCGGTCGTTGCGGGCTTGCAGTGGATCATGAAGCAGCTCGGCGCGGAGCGTGGCTATATCGGTGTCGAGAGCAACAAGGCCGACGCCATCGATCTTCTCGACGAGCGCGTCTCGGGAATGCCGATCGAGACGGTCGGTCTGGAAGTGAAGTATCCGCAAGGGGCCGAAAAGATGCTGATCGACGCCATCTTCCGCAAGGAAGTTCCCAGCGGGAAGCTGCCGATCGATCTGGAGGTCGTCGTGCAGAATGCCGGAACGGCCGCTGCCGTCGCCGATCTCGTGCGCGAGCGCCTGCCCTTGGTCGAGCGCGTGCTCACCGTCAGCGGCCCGGCGATGAAGCGGCCGACGAACCTGCTGGTTCCGCTCGGCACATCCGTGCGGGCGATTCTCGAGTATTGCGGAGGGCTCGACCCGCACCCGCGGGATGTGATTCTCGGCGGACCGATGATGGGAACGGCGTTGAAACGTCTCGATGTACCGATCCTGAAGGGTACCTCCGGCATCCTCGCATTCGATACGGCGCTGCCGTCCTTCATGGAAGAGCCCTGCATTCGCTGCGGTCGGTGCCTCGAGGCCTGTCCGATGCATCTCAATCCATCGCGACTGGCTCTGTTGGCGCGCTACGAGCGGGTCGATGAGTTGAAGACGCATCACATGAACGACTGTTTCGAATGCGCGAGCTGTTCTTTCGTATGTCCGTCGCACATACCATTGGTGCAACTCATGCGCGTCGGCAAGGCGATGGTGCGCAAGGAAGCGGCGAAGGCATGAGCAGCACACACGAGCAGGAAGGCACGAGACTCGAGCTTCTCACGGCACCGTTTCTTCACGACGGATTGAGCACGCGGCGACTGATGTTCGAAGTGCTCGCAACGCTGGTTCCGATCGTCGCGGCATCGGCTTGGTTTTTCGGAATCAGCGCGCTCTTGGTCATCACTTCGGCGACGCTCGGTGCCGTGGTCACCGAGTGGTTTTTCACCAGGGGCAGCGGTTGGGCGAAAAGCCTCGTCGATGGGAGCGGATTGTTGACCGGAATCCTGCTCGGTCTGACGCTTCCGCCGGCCATGCCGCTTTGGATGGCGTTTCTGGGAGGGGTCGCGGGCATCGGCTTGGGAAAAGTGATCTGGGGCGGCTTAGGGCAGAATCTCTTCAACCCGGCTTTGGTCGGTCGGGCTTTCCTGCAGGCGGCCTTTCCGACGGTGATCACCACGTGGTCGGCCCCGGGGCGCGGTTTTTTCGAGATCGCGCCGAGCACCTTCGCACCCCCGTTGATGCGCGCATCCGTGGATGTCGTGACTCAGGCAACGCCGCTCGGCCTAGCGAAGTTCGACGGGCAAGTGACCGAAATCGCGCCGCTGATCATGGGCCGGACGGCCGGATCGATCGGCGAAACGATGGGATTGTTGCTTTTGTCGTGCGGTATCTTTCTGGCTGCACGCAAGGTCTTCGACTGGCGCCTGCCCGTGTCGACATTGCTGACCGTCGTGTCTTGCGGCGGAATCCTGCATCTCTTCGATCCCGAGAACGTGCCCCATCCCGGCTTCATGATCTTTTCTGGGGGGTTGCTTTTCGGAGCGATCTACATGGTGACCGATCCGGTCACGACACCGATCACTCCTCGCGGAGCATGGATCTTCGGCATCGGCGTCGGCGTCTTGGTGGTGCTGATTCGTCTTTATGGAGGTCTTCCCGAAGGGGTGATGTACGCGATCTTGTTGATGAATTCGGTGACGCCGCTGATCAATCGGTATACGCAGCCGCGGATCTTCGGAGGATGACGCGATGAGCGTGAAAGAGCCGGGATCGTTTCGCTTGATCGCGACGCTCGCGCTTGCCGGCCTGATTTCTGGGTTGGCGCTCGCCGGCGTGTATCTGTGGGCTCGCCCGCTGATCGAGGCGAACGAAGCCGCTGCATTGCGTCGCGCGATCCTCGAATTGCTTCCCGGGACGACCGAAATCGTAGCCTTGACGCCTCGAGGCGAGCGCTTGGTGTCGTTCGACGAGACCGATCCCGAGTCGAAGGATCTACCGCGGATCTACCTCGGCCGGAACGCCGAAGGAAAGGCACTCGGCTTCGCCATACCGGCGGAAGGGCCGGGCTTCATGGATACCATCGGTGTGATTTACGGATACGAGCCGGAGAAGAAAGTGATCGTTGGAATGATCGTGCTCGAAAGCCGCGAGACGCCCGGGCTCGGTGACCGCATCGCCTTCGACCCGCATTTTCTCGAGAACTTCCGAGCGTTGGCGGTCGAGCCGGAAATCGTTTCAGTGAAGAAAGGCGAAAAGAAGAACCCCAACGAAGTGGATTCGATCACAGGCGCGACGATCTCTTCGAAAGCCGTGGTTTCCATCCTCAACAAGGGTACGGCGCGCTGGCGGGATCTCCTCGACGGTGAGATCGAGATTGCGGAGGAATCGCCATGAGCGCATCGTCGGTCGACGAAAAACTCGCCTCTGCCGAGTTCATCAAGGGTTTGTGGCGGGAAAACCCCGTCTTCATCGCCGTGCTTGGGCTGTGTCCCGCACTCGCGGTCACCAATTCGCTGCAAAACGCCTTGGTCATGGGCGCGGCGTCCACCTTCGTCTTGTGCGGATCGAGCCTGCTGGTTTCGCTGATGCGCAAAGTCATTCCGAAACCGGTGCGGATTTCGGTTTACATCATCATCATCGCGACCTTCGTAACGATCGTCGATTTCGTGCTGGGCGCCTTGATGCCCGCGGCGCAGAAACAACTAGGCGCCTTCATCGCGCTGATCGTCGTCAATTGTCTGATTCTCGGCAGGCAGGAAGCGTTTGCTTCCAAGAACGGTCCGTGGTTGGCGCTGGCGGATGCGGCGGGAATGTCCCTCGGCTTCACCCTGGCGATGGCGATGATCGGCGGCATTCGTGAGATTCTCGGCAACGGGGCGCTGCTCGGTATTCCGCTCTTCGGCCCGAACTTCGAGCCCTGGGTGATCATGGTTCTTCCTCCGGGAGGATTCTTGACGCTCGGCGCGTTGCTCGCGTTCTTCGCCTACCTGAAGACATTCCGCAAAGGAGCAAGATGATGCCGGATTTCGTCGCCGAGTGGGTCTGGGTCTTTGCTGCTGCTTGCTTGGTCAACAACTTCACTCTGACCTACTTTCTCGGGCTGTGTCCCTTCTTCGGCGTGACGGGCCGCTTGGATACGGCCCTTCGCTTGGGGCTGGCGAATATCTTCGTCCTGCTGATCACTTCGGTTGCAGCCTGGTTTCTCAACACCTTCGTGCTGGCATACGCGCCCTACCTGCGGTTGATCTCATTCATCGTCGTGATTGCGAGTACCGTACAGTTCGTCGAAATGGCCATTCGCAAGCTCAGCCCGGCGTTGTTTCGCGCGCTGGGCTTGTTCTTGCCGTTGATCACCACGAACTGTGCGATTCTCGGTTTGGCGCTGTTTCAGACGAATCGCGGCTACGACTTGCTGACGGGTCTGGTCTACGCGCTCGGCGCGGGTGTCGGCCTGACTCTCGCCCTGGTGATCATGGCGGGATTGCGTGAAGAGAACGAACTTGCCGCGGTCCCCAAGGTGGTGCGTGGAACGGCGATGAGCTTCTTCGTTGCCGGCCTTCTTTCGATGGCCTTCATGGGCTTTGCGGGCCTTTTCTCTTCTACCGGTTGAGAGCCGTCGGAGGTCTCCTGATGATCTACCTCGTTCTCGCGCTCGGCATAGCGCTTGTCTGCGGCCTTTGGGGCTACCTGCAACTCTCCAACGCAAAAGCCTCCACCGACCACCCCTGCCCTCAAAAAAAGGACAAGTGCTCCGGCTGCAAACCGTGAGGCGCCAAGAAGATGCCCGATACGCCAAGCGGCCAAGGGAGATTCGATAGCGCGCTTGTGCCGATTTCCACCACCGCCTAGACCTCCTAGCCCCCGCTTCGTCGACCGCCTTGCGAGAGGTGCTTGGCGCCATTGTGTGAAAAAGCGGGGCGGCTCTCTCCACCATCAGAGAAGGCGAGACAATGGTGCGAACGATTCTGCTCTACAATGCGGTCATGGTTGGTGATACGGAATCCATGACCGGGACTTGGGGCTGCGGGTTCCTCCGAGGCGACGAGGTGGCCGCATGCCTCGATCGTCGTCTCGCAGCCCCGAAGTGGCGTGCATTCGAAGCCCATCTCGAGGGAGGCTGCGCCTCCTGCGCCTTGCTGGCGGCCGATATCGCCGCCGGAAATGTCGTGCTGTCCGAGACTTCCCCGGGCGGGGCCGGTGCCGAGCAGCGATCTCGGGCGGATTTTCTCGCTCGGCGGATCTTGCGGCAGCAGCAGGGTGCAAAGCGCTCTCTGGAGACTTTGGCCAAGAATCGACGGTGGTTGTCCGTTGCGGTGGCCGCCCTGCTGCTGCTGGCGGCCATTCCGGCGCTCCTGCACCTCGGCAACCCGCCGACGGCCTCGAACATCGTGCTACCCGGTGGTGCGGTCTTCGAGATCGAGGCCCTCGAATTCAGCGAGCCGCCGGTGGTACGCGACCGGGTGGGTGCTGCGGAGGCTTTGCGAGAGGCGGGGCAGCTCTATCGCCGGGGGGCCTATCACGAGGCGGCAGAGGCCTTCGCCCGCGCCGGCGCGCTCGATGCCTCTGCCTTCGATCCAGCTCTTTTCGAAGGCATCAGCCGAGTGATGGCTGGGGAAGACGAGAGGGCGCTCTCGGCCCTAGCCCGCGCGAGGAGCATCGCCGAGGCGGATTTCCTGCCCACCGAGACCGTGGCTTGGTTCGAAGGGCTGGCGTTGTTGCGGCTCGGCCGTGTCGAGCAGGCTCGTCGCGCTCTCGAAGAGGCGCGTGGCAGCTTGAGTTTTGGAGAGCGCGTGCCCGCTCTCTTGGAGGCCTTGAAGTCAGACGAGTGAGCTCGAGTCTGCTAGGATGCCCCATACGAGGGGCTTACCTTGCGAGACGACGATCGTAAGGGGGGTGGCGAAAGCGATGCCGAAGTAGAGGCCTGGGTGGAGGCCTTCCGAAACGGAGAGCAGCGCGAACTCGTATTCTCGAAGTTGGTCGCGCATTTTTCCGCGATGACGATGGCCTTCTTTTCTCGTCGTATCCGCAGCCGTAGCGTCGCCGAAGATCTGAACCAGGAACTCTACCTCAACGTATACCGTCATCTCGGCGATTTTCGCGGAGAATGCTCGTTTCAAAGCTGGCTCTTCACGCTGGCGTTCAACCAACTCACCGGGCTGCGTCGACGCTGGAAGGCCCATCCGGACCAGAATCCCTCCATCCCTCGCGCCGAGCTATGGGAGGACATGGAGATCGATGCGGGAGCGGGCCCCGACGCAGCCGCCGCCGAGCAAGAGCATCGCCTCGCCCTCGTCCGGTGTCTTGCGGAACTCGACGAGGAGCGCCGGAGCGTGATCATCGGGCAGTACTATCGCGGTGTCACTCTTGCGGAGTTGACGACTCGCATGAACCTCGAAAACAAGAGTGGCGCGCGCTCCTTGCTCGTCGGCGGTCTACGCCGTCTGAAAAAATGCCTCGCCGCCCACGGCATCACCTCTGCCGAGTGAGCTTCTTTCGTATCGATTCCCGTCGCTTTGTCGCGGCGCGAAGCGCGTTGGTTTTTCGGGCTAGGGTTGCGCCGATACGAGGATCGCTTCAGTGAAGGCAATCTCCGCCGTCCGGTCGACGCGGTGCACCGCTTCGGCTCGAGCCGTAGTCGCCGCGAAGATCGCGGCGCGGTTGACAGACCGCGAACTTGCGCACTGCCGACCTTGTCCCCGGTGTTCGCAAGAGCCGTATTGTGCTAGATTCTCCAACGGTCAAGCAGCGTTCTTCGCGCTGAGGGGGAACTGTCAAAGAACACGCAGCAGATGGAAGGAAGACGATGGACAAGCCGGTGATTGCAGATCGCAAACCGATCGAAGTCGAAGTCAAGGCCGATGAAACCTACTACTGGTGCGCGTGCGGCCTTTCCAAGAGCCAGCCGTTTTGCGACGGTTCCCATCGTGGTACGTCCTTTGTTCCCCGCGAGTTTACGGTGAGCGAGAGCGGCAAGGCTCACCTTTGCATGTGCAAGCATTCTAAGAACGCGCCCTACTGCGATGGAGCGCATGCGCGTCTGCCGGAAGGCGACGAGAAGACTCCACCGCTCGAGAATGCGGCTTCAGATGTCGCACCAACGCCGGAGGAGCCGACACTGAGAGCCATCCATGATTTGGCGCGCGACGGATTGGCAAAGGTAGGGCATCACGGCACGATGGGTGCAATGGGCGTGCCTCGGCCATTGCTTCCCGATTGGAACGATATCCAGATTCTACCCGCACAGCTTGCGCGCAAGCCGTTGCAAGAATCCGTCGAGATCGCCACGGAACTCGTGATCGGACCAAATGCAAGAAAGCCGCTCGTATTGAAGATACCGCTCTTCGTTTCTGACATGAGTTTCGGAGCTTTGTCGGAAGAAGCAAAGGTTGCGATGGCGGCCGGCGCGGAGGCTGCAGGTACGGGAATCTGCTCCGGCGAGGGCGGCATGCTTCCGGAAGAGCAGGCTGCCAACAGCCGCTATTTCTATGAACTGGCCTCGGCACGTTTCGGCTACAGCGAGGAAATGCTAGGTCGTGTTCAAGCCTTTCATTTCAAAGGTGGTCAAGGCGCGAAGACGGGCACCGGCGGTCACCTCCCGGCAGAGAAGGTCGTGGGGAAAATCGCCGAAGTTCGCGGCCTGCCCGAAAAAACACCCGCGATTTCTCCGCCCACGTTCTCCGACCTGACGACGGTGGAAGACTATCGCATTTTCTCCGACCGCATTCGCGAAATCACCGGCGGTATTCCCATCGGATACAAGATCTCAGCCAATCATATTGAAGACGATGTGACTTTCGCGGTAAACGCGGGAGCCGACTATCTCATCCTCGATGGTCGGGGCGGTGGGACCGGCGCAGCACCTCTGCTCTTTCGCGACCATATTTCCGTACCCACGATTCCGGCGCTAGCTCGCGCTCGTCGGCATTTGGATCATTTGCGCCGTCCCGATATCACTTTGATCGTTACGGGCGGCTTGCGAAGCGCGCCGGACTTCATCAAAGCATTGTGCCTCGGCGCCGATGGTGTGGCCCTAGCCAACTCCGCAATGCAGGCCATCGGCTGCGTCGGCGCGCGGATCTGCAATACCAATAACTGCCCCGCCGGCATCGCGACTCAAAAGGAAGAGCTACGCTCGAGGATCGACGTTGATCTTGCTTCCGAGCGATTGGCAAGGTTTCTCGACTCCTCGGTCGAATTGATGAAGGTCATGGCTCGCGCTTGCGGTCATGCGGCGCTTCAAGAATTCTCCCTATCCGATCTCACGACATGGAGCAGGGAGATGGCCGATCTTTCCGGTATTCGTTTCGGAGGGGTCACTCCCTAGTTGCGAAAATCTCAGACCCTTTTCGCCACGATCGATCGCCCGACGATGGCTCTTCTCTGAGAGTCCGCATTTCCTAGGCGAGTACCTCGGGCGTTGTCTTCGACCTCTATCGAAGAGGCAGCATGGGAAAAGCACGTAGTCTATGCAGCGCTTAGGGGCACTTCCCATGTTTGATCTTTCTTCTCGTCAAACGATGTGGTTGAGGCCGGCTTTTCGGTAGAGCAGGCTTCGGTGCCTGCTCGTTCCTTCGGCACTAACGCTGTTGGTGATTCGGTGCTGTTGATGATTCGGCGCTGTTGGTGATTTGGTTGGCGGGCGTCGAGAGCGAGTTCGCGCCTCACGAAGCCGGTTCGTCCATGTCATCGCCGAGGCGGCTGAGCCAGTTGTAGATCTGACGCTTGGACACGCCGGCTTTTTCGGCGACTGCAGTCTTGTCGCCTTCGCAAAGATCGAGAAGATTCTGCAGGTAGATTGGTCTCAAACGCTCCAAGCACTCGTTCCACGGCAGCGACAGCAACTCGAGCAAAACGCCCGGGCCTCCGCCGGCAGGATGGTCCAGCGCGCCTTGAACTTCAGGGGGCAAGTCATCGAGATCGATTTCTCCATCCCGATCGAGCACGATGGCTCGCTCGAGCACGTTTCGCATTTCGCGCACGTTTCCGGGCCACTTGTAGTGTGTCAGTGCGCGCGCGGCTCGAGCGCTCATACCGGTGACATGAGCCCCATCGATCCGCACGTAGCGATTCCGGAAGTGCTCCGCAAGCGGCAGAATATCCTCGGGTCGTTCGCACAACGGCGGAATGAAAACCTCGATCACCCGCAGTCGAAAGTACAGGTCTTCACGGAATTTCGATTCTCGTATCAGGGCAGGAAGGTCGCGATGGGTCGCCGCGACCACGCGCACGTCGATACGTCGCCGACCCCCACCGAGTCGCTCGACCTCGCCCGTTTCGAGGATACGCAGCAGCTTCGGCTGCGCTGCCGCACTCAGTTCGCCGATCTCGTCGAGAAAAATCGTGCCGCCATCTGCGCGCTCGAAGGCTCCGATACGTCGCTCGGTCGCCTGCGTAAATGCTCCTTTCTCGTGACCGAAGAGTTCGCTTTCGATGAGGGTATCGGGAATCGCAGCGCAGTTGACGACCTGAAAAGGTCCTTCACGGCGAGGGCTCGCTTCATGCACGAGACGAGCGAGGTTC
>JALUUK010000405.1 GCA_027021395.1 Acidobacteriota bacterium | reverse complement strand
CGAATCGGGACGCTGCGAAATCCTTCGACCTGCAGCACGCCGGGCAAATGACGCAGCTCGTGCAAAACGTCCGGCGACTGGTCTTCCGAAAAGGCGACCGTCACGTCCTCCCGCCGAGCGACTTCGAATTCCTGGCGCAGCAGAAAATCGAATGCGTCTTCCAGGGAGAAGCCGAAGACCAGGATGGCGACCCCCGCCGCGATCCCGCAACTCGAGATGATCGAGCGAAGCGGAGCACGGCGGAGCTGGCGGAAGACGAGCTTCCATTCGGGGGCCAGGTGGCGAAACCAGAAGCGCCGTTCGAACCACGACAGTCGGTAGATCAGGGGAGCCGGTGGTCGCATCGCTTCGACCGGTCGGAGCCGAACGGCGCGGCGCAGCGCCTGGCCGGCCCCCGCCCCTGCGGCAGCCATTGCAAAGAGCGTGCCGGCCGCCGCCACGCGTGGATTCCATCGATAGAGGTACCACGGGAACCGGTAGAACTCGGCGTAGACGCCAGTCAGCCTGGCCCCGAGCCAAATCCCGACGGCGACGCCGACCAGCGCTCCCAGGAGCGAGATCAGCCACACGAGCTTGAGATAGTGCCATGCCACGCTGAAGTCGGAATAACCGAACGCCTTGAGGACGCCGATCGATTCCCGTTCCATGGCGATGATCCGGTTGAGCACGATTTGGACGAGGAACACGGCGACGCCCAGGAAGACCAACGGGCTCGTCCATGCCATCGCCTGAAGCCCGAGAAGCTCATACTTGAGAAAACGGTACGACAACTGGTCGTCCCGGCCGTACGAGCCTCGGCAGCCGTAGTCTTCGAGCAAACGGTCGACCTTCCGAATCACCGACTGCGGATTGGTGTCGCGTTCCAGTTGGAAGGTTACGTTGTTGAAAGCGCCCTCGAGATTCGAAGCTGCCGCCAGTGCGCGACGCCGCATCCACAACACGCCGAACCTCTTGGCATCGGGCCATATCTCCCCCGGGCGGATCTGCAGGATCTGTTCCGGAGAGAGCGCGATCCCGACCACTCGCAATCTCCGCCGGTGGCCGCGAATCACGGCGGAGAACGTATCGTCCGGACCGAGCTCGTGGCTTTCTGCAAAAACTTCATTGAGCAACACTTCGTCGCGAAACCCCGGACGCGGGTATCGCCCGCGCCGAAGCGTGAGCCGGTTGAGCGATGAGCGGCCGTGCTCCGGCAGCGAATAGATCCGACCATTGACCGGTTCCACCATGCCGCGGATGTCGAGCGTTGCGTCGATGACGACACGAGTCTCGACGCGCCGTACTCCGTCGATCGCTTCGAGCCGCGGAGCCACCATGTTCGGGGCTCGACGCAGCTCCGCGAAGACGTCGGCGAAATGCGAACGCACATAGTACACGCGTTGGGATTCGTCGAGCGAATGCCATGTCGATCGCGACATGACGAGCGTCGCCACGCCGCATGCAATGATCGCTCCGATCGCAATCGCCTGACCGCGGTGTCTTGCCAGGTCGCGCAGGAGTTTGCGGTCGAGCGTACGCATGGCTACCACACCAGCTCCTGTGCCGTCGTGCGGTGTTCATTGCATCGGACGTCGGCTACCCGACCGCTGGAGAGATGGATGACTCGATGAGCCATGTCGGCAATCACCGCATTGTGCGTGATCACGACAACCGACGTGCCGATGTCGCGATGAACCTGCTCGATCACCTCCAGTACCTGAATGCCGGTGGCCACATCGAGCGCACCGGTCGGCTCGTCGCACAGCAAGACTTCCGGGCGTTTGACGATGGCCCGTGCAATCGCCACACGCTGCTGTTCGCCGCCCGATAGTTGAGATGGAAAATGATCCATCCGATCTCCCAGCCCGACGCGATCGAGTGCCTCTTCGGCGCGCATCGGATCGTCGATCAGCTCCGTTACGAGCTCCACGTTCTCGCGGGCCGTCAGTCCGGCGATGAGATTGTAGAACTGGAACACGAAACCGACTCGATGGCGGCGATACTGCGTAAGCTCTGCGTTGGAAAGCCGAGCCAGATCGGTGGAATGAAAGAAGACCGAGCCCAATGTTGGGCGGTCGAGCCCTCCCAGGAGATGGAGCAGCGTGGACTTGCCGCTGCCGGAGGGACCGAGCAATACCGCGAGTTCGTGTTGAGGGAGCTCGAGGTCGATTTCGCGCAGCGCAACGACCTCTATCTCCCCCATGGGATAGATCTTGGTTACACGCTGTATGCGGAAGAGCGGTTCCATACACGTCTCACGACGGCCCGCATTCGCTTGCGATGACCGGAAACCCCA
>JALUUK010000404.1 GCA_027021395.1 Acidobacteriota bacterium | reverse complement strand
GTTGCAGATTCGGCCCATGGCCTACGTCACCCTAACGGTCGACCACCGCGTCCTCGATGGCTTCATGGCCAATACCTTCCTCACGCGATTCTGCTCGATCCTCGAAAACTGGAGCGACTGACACCACCTCCGACCTGAAGGTCAAATGCATTTGAAGTGGTCGAAGGGCTGACCACAGGAATTGCATGCATGCAGCGACTTGCATGCCGTCGTACCGAAGGGGCTGGTCAAGCGGGTATCCGAGGAATCGCAGTACGGGCAAATAATTTCGGCCGCGATACCGGGAAAGGGACCGTCATCCATCTCCGACCGGCATCCCGGAGGGGCGATCCCGCATTCTCGGAGCTTTCGGTGGACATCTTCGCTCATCCACTCGGTGGTCCATGCCGGAGAGAAAACCGTTTCAACCTGCGGGTCGGGAATGCCCGCCGCGGCCAACGTATCGATGATTTCCTGCTCGATCATAGCCATCGCCGGGCAGCCGGAGTACGTGGGCGTAATCTTGACTCGGCACGTGGATTCATCCACCAATACGTCACGAACGATACCCATGTCGATGATGCTCAGAGCAGGTATCTCCGGATCGCGGACCTTCTCGAGAAGGAGCCGAACTCTCTGGATCTCGGCGTTCATCTCTTCTTCTAGCCTTCCTCATTCAGCGGAAGCGCCACGCTTTGCATTCCTGGTCGCCTCCGCACCGCTGCCTCCTCGTTCGTTCGGTATCCGGATCTCCGACCGCAGGAACAGCAACGCGGCAACCAGAGGCCTCGAGTCACCACTTCGCTCCAGGATATGAGCGAGGCAAGATCTGCATCTCGGCAAGCATGTGGCCGAGATGCTCGGTGTGAAGTCCGCTGCGACCACCGGTCGCCTGGTGCGTATCTCTTGGCTCGCTAAGCGTCGCTTGCTTTAAAACGGCGGCCACCTGCTCCTTCCAGCTGCTCTCGAAATCGGAGGAGAGCGGAGCCAAACCTACCTCAGCCAGTCGTTTCTCGATGTCATCGCTTTCGAAAAGCTCTCCCGTGTACATCCACAACGCATCGACCGCTTCTTGCACACGACGATGGCTTTCTTCGGTACCGTCGCCGAGGCGCAGCATCCACTCGCTGGAATGACGCAGATGATAGCGTGTCTCTTTGAGCGAACGCGCGGCGATGCCGGCGAGGTCCTCGAAAGTCGAAGTGCTGAGCTTCTCGAAGAGCAGCGCGCTATAGACATCGAAGAAGAACTGTCGTGTGATGGTCACTGCGAAATCGCCCCGAGGCACTTCGACGAGCGTAACGTTCGTATACTCTCGTTCGTCCCGCAGATAGGCCAAATCATCGGGGCTCTTTCCATCTCCGCGAAGTGTGCCGACGATCGTATACAAGTGATTCGCCTCCCCCACCAAGTCCAATGCGATGTTGGTCAGGGCGATGTCTTCTTCCAAGGTTGGGCCGAAACGGCACCATTCGGAGAGGCGATGCCCCAGAACGAGGCGGTCGTCCGCTAGGCGTAAGCAATAGACAGCCAAGTCTTCGCGCCGCGGCGAATCGATTTGCGACGAGTTCTTTGAAACGCTCATCAAATGTCCCTCACGCCACGGGGCACGGAATAGAATTGAGGGTGTCGATAGATCTTCTCGTTGCCCGGCTCGAAGAAAGGCCCGTCATCCGTCGGCGTCGTGGCCGTTATCGAGGAGGCCGGAACGACCCAAATGCTCAGCAAGCGCCCTCGTCGAGCGAAGACGTCGCGTGCACCCTGCAAAGCGAGTTCCTCGTCTGCCGCATGCACACTGCCCACATGCTCGTGCGGCGCACCGCTTTTTTCTTGCACGAAGACTTCCCAAAGAGGGCCTTCATCTTTTCCACTCATCGTTGCATTCCCTTTTCTTTCATAGCCTCTCGCGTTGCGCCATCGCAGGTCTTCCTGGGCGCAATTGAGCCGAGATACAAGAACCGAAACTCTATGATGCGTTCGCGGCTTTCTTTGCCGCGTATGCCTCCGCCGCTGCGCGAACCCACTCGCCTTCCGCATGAACGCGACGGTGATGTTCCATACGCTGACGATTGCAGGGCCCATTTCCTTTGACTACGCGCCAGAACTCTTCCCAATCGATCTCTCCGAACTTCCAGTCGCCGCTTTCCTCGTCGAAGCGCAAGTCCGGATCGGGGACGGTCAGGCCGATGGCACGCACTTGAGGAATCGTGATGTTGACGAAGCGCTGTCTCAGCTCGTCGTTGCTCTGAATCTTGACCTTCCATCCCAGAAGTTCGGCACTGTTCGGAGAATCGGCATCGTGCGGCCCGAACATCATCAGAGAAGGCCACCACCAGCGATTGACCGCATCCTGAGCCATGGCTTTTTGTGCCTCGCTTCCCCGGGCCAGGGTGGTGACGATTTCATAGCCCTGTTTCTTATGAAAGCTCTCCTCCCGACAGATGCGAATCATCGCTCGCGAGTAGGGACCATAGGAGGTCTTTGCCAGCATCGTCTGATTGACGATCGCCGCACCGTCCACCAGCCAGCCAATCACGCCGATATCCGCCCAGGAGAGGGTCGGATAGTTGAAGATGCTCGAATACTTCGCACGTCCTTCATGGAGCTGTTCGATCATTTCCGTCCGATCGATGCCGAGCGTCTCCGTTGCACTGTAAAGATAGTGGCCGTGACCGCCTTCATCCTGCACCTTCGCCAAGAGCGCCATCTTGCGCTTGAGGCTAGGCGCTCTGGTGATCCAGTTGCCTTCCGGCTGCATGCCGATCACCTCCGAATGGGCATGCTGAGACATCATGCGGATCAATTGCTTGCGATATCGTTCCGGCATCCAATTCTTCGGCTCGATCTTATCGCCTTCGGCGATCCGTTTCTCGAAGTTCGCGACCTTCGCTGCATCATCCATCGTGCGGGCTCCCGACCCCAGGCCGACCTCGACCTAGGGGGTCCGTCTGTCGATCGACCGATTGCGTCGACAGGGCATCTGTCGAGCGCACTAGCTGCGCCCAGAAGCGCACAGGGTACACCATCGCCACTTCGCGGACATGCCGGCGCGCCCACGACCACCCGCCCTCCGCCGGGACTCGACCCGTAAGGTGGCCACCCGCATCGAATCGCCGTATAAGACCGCATCGGCACCATGCGGGCGGTCTTCGGTCCCCGCGGCCCGACCTTCCCCCCGGTTCGCGCAAGACCTCGATGAAGTCCAAAATAGACCGCGCTAGAGCGACGGGGCCGTTCCGGGAATCCACGGCGATCTTCCGATCGGGCCGGGACGCGAACCACTCGATACGACAACGAATGAGACGAGCCTATACCGTGAGCCGAGAATCCTACTACGCGAAACACACCGTCGAACTCAGACGAGAATTGGCCCGAGCCATTCCTCGCGAGACCCTGCTCGACTTGCATCAGCTCTCGCCCCTGCGGCATTTTCTCGTGCTCGCTTGGCAGTATTTCCTGCTGGCGGCGGCGGGCACGACGGCTGTTCTCGTTGATTCTTGGTATATCTGGGTCCCTTGCTCGATCGTGATCGGCTTTACGATCTTCAATTTCACCGTCATGTTGCACGAAGTGGTGCACGAGGCCGTGGCGCCGAGACGCCGCGACAAACTGAACCGCTTCTTGGGATATCTCTACGCGCTGCCTTCCGGCATCTCACGAGCCCAGTTCACCCGCTGGCACCTCGATCACCATGCGCAACTCGGCGATGCCGTCGGCGACCCCAAGCGGCATCACCTCTCGCCCAAGAAGCACAAGCGGTGGTACAAGGCGCTCTACTGCACGCCCGCGCTCTTTTTCATCTACTTTCGTGCGGCTCGGCTGGAAACGGCGAACTACGACGAAGACTTGCAGCGCGAAGTCGGCATCGAACGGCGAATCACGATCTTCCTGCACCTCGCGATCTTGGCGGGCCTCCTTTGGGTTTCCCCCTCGATCGCACTCAAGCTCTATATCGTACCGATCTTCTGCGTCTTCCCTGCGGCTTTCATGCTCAACCGCCTGGGGCAACACTACGATATCGACCCTTCCGACCCCGCCAAATGGAGCACGCTGGTGGCCCCCTCGCGTTTCTGGGACATCGCCTTTCTCTGGTCGAACTATCACCTCGAGCATCACTATTTCCCGCGCGTGCCCTTCTACAAACTCAGGCGTCTCCATTTCGCCCTGCGCCCGTTCTACCAAGAACGTGGGCTCGTGCCGGTCACCTATTCGAGACTGCTCTGGAACTGGTTCGTACTGAACAAGACACCCCATACCAAATGGTCTTCGGCCGACAGCCCCGGCCCCCAGACCTCCACCAGCGCCGGCTGACTCCCCCTCTCTCCCGACCTTCCCCCTTCCCTCGAACGTGGAATCGAGTCATCATGAGCAAGCGCCCCTCCCCGCGGTGGGAGCGCTGCCGTCGGCGCTGCTAGACAGACCTCCGCAGGGGAACCTATCGTGGTCCCTGTCCTCGTCGCACGAAGAATGCCGGGTGCGATGACAGATGAGACGCCGCGGAAGATGATATGGATACGATGACGATTCCGGACACTGCCGAACCATCACGCGCTCAACCGGGCGGCGGCACGACGCATCGCAACACCCGGGATTCGGGGGACGAATTCGTTGCCTGCTGGCATGAAGATGCCCGTGCATTTGACGATCTATCCGGCGAGTGGAACGACCTGTTGGCCCGATCACCCGCCAACAACGTCTTCTTGACACTCGAGTGGATCAAGACTTGGTGGGAGCACTTCGCCGAAGACTCCCGCCTTGCGATACTCACGCTTCGGGATCGGGAAGGGATGCTGCGAGGCATCGCGCCATTGCAGATCGTCCGAACGCGAGGGCGTTTCGGCTGGGTTCGTCGCCTCGAATTCATCGGCCATGGCGGTGCAGTCAACCCCGACCACTTGGATTTCATCTTCGAACCCAACACGACCGAAGCTGCAATGCGGGCGACTTTCGCTGCCATCATGGAACGAAGCGCAGACTGGGATTTGATTCATCTCACCGATCTGTGGAACGGTTCCGCCAGCGTGCGCGCGATTTCCGTTGAAGCCCGGAGACACCGCCTCGATCTGAGAGCTTCACGAAAAACGATCTGCCCCTATTTCGAGATAGAAGGTACTTTCGAAGAATTCATCGCCGGACTCGGTAAGCGGCTTCGCAAGGAATTTCGCAGCGACCGCCGAAAGATCGAGCGCGAGCATGAAACCCGCATCGTGGCCTACGAGGAACCGGGAAGCACGGCTCGCGGAATGGACGATCTTGCCTCTTTACATCAAAAGCGCATGCAAGACACCCAGCGTGGCGGCAACTTCCGAAACGACGCTTACACTCGCTTCAACCGCGCAATCGCAGAGAAATTCGCCGAGACAGGCTGGCTGATGCTGCAAGTCCTGGAACTCGACGGCGAACCGGCCGCCGTCAACTACGGTTTCGTCTACGGTCGGACTTGGTACGGCTATCAGATGGGATTGGATCCGAAGCACTATCGCTACAGCCTCGGTACGGTGCTATTGGGCTTGATGATCGAGCAACTGATTGACCGTGGCATCAACAAGGTCGACATGCTGCGCGGCCGGAGCGATTGGAAATACCGCTGGGCCAAGGATGAGCGGGAGAACTGGGCCTACGTCATGCCGCGACCGGGCTTGGCGGGCCGGTGGAAGCTCTGGTCTCACCAGCTTTCGGGAGGATACGGCGTCGTCCTCAAACGCATTCTCCCTGCGACGCTCTTCGACTCTCTCAGGCGACGCTTCGGAAAGAAGGACCGGCATCGCTCCCGCTCTTGAAACTGCCATGGGGAGAGCGTCACGTCGGCCGAGAATCGGCACGACGGAAATCACCGATCCCGAATCCTTGCACTCACGCCTTCGCTCGGTCTGTCCGGGACATTCGGGATCATCCGGGAAGCCCTTCGCCAAGACCGCTCTCGCTTGAAGGCTTCACCCGTAAACCGGGTTAGAATGAACTCGACCAAACCAAGAGGGACTTTCGACATGGCCCCACGCGACGTCATCTGGCGGCCCCGCCCGGACGATCTGGAAAATTCGAACGTCAGCCGCTTCATCCGCAGGCACGATCTCGGAACGGCCGCGCGGCTCCGCGAGCGGGCGGCGAAGGAGCCGGAGTGGTTTTATCCCGCGATTTTGCAAGACCTCGGAGTGGAGTGGTTCAAGAGCTACGATCGGCTCTACGACGACAGCCGAGGCCTTCCCTGGACCGACTGGTTCATCGGAGGACGGCTGAACATCGTGCACAACGTGCTTGATCGACATATCCGCGACGGCCATGGCGAGTCGATCGCCGTCATCGCCGAAGACGATGCGGAGAACGCTACTTCCCTCACTTACGCGGAGTTGAACGAGCGGGTCTGTCGCCTAGCCTCAGCACTCGACGGTATGGGCGTCGGCGTCTCGGACGCGGTTGGCTTCTACATGCCGATGTGCGAAGAGGTCGTCATCGGCCTTCTCGCCTGTCTAAAAATCGGCGCCGTACCCGTTCCCGTTTTCGCCGGATTCGGTCCCGAGGCCTTGGCCGCGCGGCTCAATGATGCACGCGCGCGAGTTCTTCTTTCGGCTGACGCAACGACCCGGCGCGGCAAGAAGCTCGAACTCAAACCCGCCGTGGACGAAGCCTGCGAGGCGGCACCTTCGGTGCAGCACGTGATTCTCGTACGCCGTGGTGCCGAGAGGGTAACGCTCACGCCCGGCCGCGACCTCTGGTGGGACGACGTGGAGGTCATGTCCTCGCCCACGTGGAAGACATCCGAAGTCGATGCCGATGCACGTTCCTTGCTCCTCTACACCTCGGGAACGACCGGCAAGCCCAAAGGAGTCGTCCATACTCATGCCGGGGTGCAGATCGTCACCGCCAAAGAAGTCGGCTACCACATGGACTTGCGTCCGAACGACACCATGTTTTGGCTCACCGATATCGGCTGGATGATGGGCCCTTGGGAAATCCTCGGTGTTCTGTTTCACCGGGGAGCAGTCGTGCTTCTCGATGGAGCACCGGACTACCCCACGCCGGAACGCGTCTGGCGCATGGTCGAACGGCACCGTGTCACTCACCTTGCGCTTGCACCCACCGCCGTACGGCTGCTCGCTTCCTTTGGCGAACAGGTGCCGAAGGCGCACGATCTTTCGAGTGTGCGTGTGCTCGCCTCCACCGGCGAGCCGTGGGACGACGCATCCTATGCGTGGTACTTCGAACACGCCGGCGAATCGCGCTGTCCGGTCATCAACATCTCCGGAGGAACGGAGTTGATGGGTTGCTTGCTCGCACCGCTTCCCGTCGAACCGCTCAAGGCCAGCACACTGCAGGGTGCCGCACTCGGCATGGACGTCGATGTCGTCAACGAGTCTTGTGAGAGCGTGCGAGGAGAAGTGGGCTACTTGATCTGCCGTAACGCCGCTCCGAACATGACAAGAAGTTTTCTAGGCGATGATCAGCGCTACCTCGATACATACTTCGCGAAGTTCGGCGAAGAGATTTGGTTCCACGGTGATTGGGCGATCGTCGATGAGGACGGCTACTGGTTCTTGACCGGACGCGCCGATGACACACTGAAGATCGCAGGCAAACGCATCGGGCCCGGCGAAGTCGAAACGGCTGCAGTCGACCACCCTGCCGTTCGCGAAGCGGCCGCCGTAGGCCTTCCCGACAAGATCAAGGGAACTCGACTCGTGCTGGTCGCCGTTGCCCACGAAGGGCATCCACCTAGCCAAGATCTGACGGAAGAGGTGCGTCGCCACATCGGAGTCAAGATGGGACCGGCCATGCGCCCATCGGAGATCTTCTGGGTCCAGGCATTGCCGATCACGCGCTCGGGAAAGATCGTCCGAGGCGTCATTCGTCGTGTGCTCGCCGGGGAGGAGCCGGGCTCCCTAGCCTCCGTGGCCAACCCTGAAGCCATCGACCAGCTCAAGATCTAGCCCGATCCTTCTCCCTGACCGAACGTGCTTTCCCGGCGTCGCCGTCCGGCTCCTGCGGCTCTTGTGTCGACACTGTTTCGCCTGCGTTTTTTCGAGAGGCCTTGGGTGCCTAGGCAGTAGAAAACTCGCCGAAATACTGGATTCCTCAAACACTTAGGAGTATCTTCGTAGTAGTCAGATGCAATCGGTTCGCAACTGAATACTTTCAGGGAGAATTGACCCTCATGGCCCGCCGCAACCCCCTCCCCGTAGACGACACATGCCCGCTCTCAGAGCTCGACACCGGCGACCGGGGGCGAGTCATCACTGCTGAAGTCCCCCTCGCCGATCGTGAGGTCTTGCGCGCGCACGGCCTCGACGAAGGCTCCTTCTTCCAAATCAAGAAAGCCGGCGAACCGTGGATTCTCGAAATCCGCTCGACCCGGATCGCTCTCTCAGATTTTCTCGCACGTCGAGTGCTCGTCTCTACGGGCTCAGCGACCTGAGCACGACGGGACGCGCATCGACTCACCATCGGGTCGTAGGGTTTCGACTATGAGACCGAGTCAGCGCACGACACCCGGGAAGGTGGAACGTCTCGGTCGGACCGCTCCCGTGCGGTACGCTCTGCTCGGCGCGCCCAACGCCGGCAAGACGACGCTTTTCAATCGGCTCTGCGGCCTTCGATCGAAGACCGCGAACTTTCCAGGCATCACTTCGGAGGCCCGCACCGGCCGGATGGATGCACAGGTCGGCTTTCCCGCCGAGATCGTGGATCTGCCCGGCACCTACCGCTTGGACCTCGATCTGCCCGAAGCCAAGACCTGCCGCGAAATGATTGAGGGGGCGCACGGCATACCCCGCCCCGATACCTTGATCGTCATTCTCGACGCGAGCCACCTTGCCCACCATCTCCCCCTGCTAGCCGATGCGGCCCGAAGCGGCCTACCGATCGTGGTTGCACTGAACATGATCGATCTTGCGGAAGCTGACGGAATCGAAGTCAACATCGCCGCTCTGCGTCGCGAATTGGGCATCGAGGCCTTCGGTATCTCCGCACGAAGCGGGGCCGGGCTCGATCGCTTCGTCGAGGCCCTCGCGAGATTCGAACACCACAGAGAAAACACCTCCGGCGACGGCGGGATGATCGATCCGTCGCAACTTCCCGATGCCAAAGATCCCCGCGCAATGGATCTCTGGATTCAACGGGTTTCGGCCTATTGCGTAGCAACCCCGCGTGGCGGTAGCAATTCGAGCGGTCGAGATCGTCTCGATGCTTGGCTGACTCGCCCGCTGCCGGGATCGCTGGTCTTTCTCACCGTCATGGGCACGCTGTTCTGGAGTATTTTCACTCTGGCCGCTCTGCCCATGGATTTGATGCAACATATCTTCGATGCCCTCGGATCGTGGATCTCCAACCTACTTCCTCCGGGCGCCATCTCCAATCTGCTATCTCAAGGCGTGGTGGGAGGAATCTCCGGAACGCTCGTTTTCCTGCCGCAGATTTGCCTGCTCTTTTTCTTGATCTCGCTGCTCGAAGACACCGGCTACTTGGCCCGCGCTGCCTTCGTAGCCGATCGGCTTCTTCGGCGCTTTGGGCTTTCCGGTCGTGCCTTCGTTCCCCTGCTCGCCAGCCACGCCTGCGCCATTCCCGGTATCATGGCGACCCGCCTCATTCCGGACCGCAAAGACCGCCTCGCCACCGTGCTCGCCGCTCCGTTCATGAGTTGCTCCGCTAGACTACCCGTCTATGTCCTACTGACGGGAATGCTCTTTCCCGATCAGCCGGCTCTTGCCGGGCTGGCCTTCGCCGCATGCTATCTGCTCGGCGCGACGGCAGCACTGGCGACCTCGCTGGTCTTTCGGCGCTCACTGATTCGAGGCTACAGCCGACCGCTGATTCTCGAACTCCCCTCCTACAAGATGCCTTCTTTGCGCAACGCATTGACGACGACTCTCGATCGTGCGTTCGTCTTCCTCAAGAATGCCGGGACGATCATCTTGGCCATCAGCATCGTCATGTGGTGGCTGAGTACCTACCCCTATACGGCACCACCTCAGGAAGCGATGGAAATCCAGGCGCGCGCGAATACCATTTCGGCGAGCGACCCCGCTTTGGCCTCCGAACTGATGCGCGAAGCCGAACGCATCACCGTCCGCCACGCGCGCAGCAACAGCTTCGCTGGGATGCTCGGTCGACTTTTCGAACCGGTCTTCGCCCCGCTCGGCATGGACAGGCAGTTGACCGTCGGAGTTCTATCCTCTTTCTTGGCACGAGAAGTCTTCGTTTCGACCATGGCCGTGCTGACCGTCGGGGATGAAGACATCGACATCGAAGACAGTGGATTGCTCGAACGCATTCGCAACTCGAAAAGGGACGACGGAACTCCGCTCTTCAATGTGCCGACGATGTGGAGTCTCCTCGTTTTCTACG
>JALUUK010000403.1 GCA_027021395.1 Acidobacteriota bacterium | reverse complement strand
ATGACTGTGTTCCGGAACGTCGACGCCGATCGACGCTGCCTCGTCGTGCCTGAGGTACGATGCCGCCGTGATCTCGTTGAGCGCGCCCATGGGAAGGCTCGCCCCCAGCAATCCGGAGATCTGCAACGACCGGTCGTAAAAGAAGAAATGTCTAATGCCGAGTCGAACGTCGCCGATACCGTCGAGAGTTTCGTTTCGATGATGCTCGTCTTCATTGTCGACTCGTAGAGTCAGCGACTTGTATGGCAAGGTCAGCAAGACCTCGGTCTGGTCGCTCAAAGCGTAACGCGCGATCAAGTCGCTCCGGTAGACGAAGAAGTTGGCGTCACCATGCTCGGCCGCAGTGGGACTTAGGCGTTCTAGCTGAGCAAACGAAACGTAGTCGTCGCCAAAAACGAGGCGCGTTAGGGGGTGAAACTGAAAGGCGAGGTCAATGCGAAAGCGACCTTCTTGCAGTGGTCCGTCAAAGAGTGACCGTCCGCCCGTGCCCTCTCCACCGGAGAGAGTAGGATTGGCTCAGCCGGGTCACTGAGCGTGAGCGTTCCGAGTCGCGCCGAGCAGAGCGACCAAGCCAAGCATCGCTCCGAGCAGAATGCAGGACCAGTTCGGGCGCATCGTCATTCTCGTTCCGATGATTCGCCGTCGATCAGCGCTCGAATCATCTCGATGTGGTTGCCGTGCACTTGCCCCAACGCGCTTCCGTCAGGTCGATAAACGCGGACGTAGGGAAGGCCGGGGATCTCGAATTCCCTGGTGGCTTGCTTTCCTGCCGGCGACTCCCAGTCGCTGATATCGACGATCCTCAGAGCGACTCGATCGTTTTCCGCGACGAGCCTTTCCAGCTTCGGAGTCAGCAGATGGCAAGGGCCGCACCAGTCGGCGACGTAGTCGAAGATGGTGTACTTCCCCGGAGCGAGGTTCTCTTCGATGCTGATGGCTTCTCCGCGCGAAACGGTCTTGATGTCCAGCTCGGCTCGAAGCTCTGCGGGTAGGCGCGGCAGTGGGGCGGGATCATCGGGAAAGCGAAGTTCGAAACCGAGGGATGCGAGAGATGCACGGACCTGCTCCTTGGTCACGGGTTGCCTTGCAATGAAGCGTGCCTGCTTCGTCGAGAATTCCACCGAGACCGATCGAATCCCGGGTAGCCCTTTTTTCAGTGCTTTGGCTACCGACTTCGTGCAGCTCTTGCAGGACATGCCGAGCACCGTGAATTGCCACTCACCGGCTCTCGCTTCGGCACCTTCCGTATCCGAAGCCGGGCTCCAGCCTAGGCTGCAGGTGAGCAGCAAGGTGCAGAGCAAGATCGCGCGTACGTTTCCTCGTCGAACGCAGGATGCGAACGAGGAGCCCGCGCCTTTCGTGACGCCCCCGAGCCCCGCGACCTTGCGGAGGCCGGCATCATCCCGGTGTTCCGGAGCGCAATCGCCCGCCGCTTCGGCCGGAGGGCGTCGGAAATCGGTCTTCGCTTCATCTCTCATCTTCGTTCCTTGGTGTCTTGCGAGCGGATTATGCCCCGCGAGAAGAAACATACACCCCGTACCGCAGTACGGGCCCAGCATTTTCGCGGATCGCAAAAGAGCAGACTCGAATTTCCTGCCATCAGGAAACGCGGGCCCAGACGGAAATATCCTCCCCCGCAAGCTTCTCGAACTCGACCAACGCGAAATCCACCTCGGTTTCGACGCTTCATTCTGTCCTACGGGACACTTTCGTTCGCTCTTTCGCGAAAATCACCCCGCACCGGGCCAAGTCAGCTCGCAGTTGAAATCAACGTTGGGCGGGCGGTCACGAGTTCTGGCGCGGGACCACGGTCAAGCGTGATCGTGGAAACAGGACAGCCGCTCCCGAGACCGGAAGGAATCGTTCGAGAAAAAAGCACTTTGTGAGTGGCGCCTAGCAGATCATCCACCAAAAGAGCAGTGTCGTGGGTGACATCATTGCCCGGATTGGGAGTCTCGGAACGCAAGACAGGCCGATCACTTTCACGATCGGAAACGTCGACACCGGAGAGACACGCGAGGTGACCCGTGTGGGATCGAGACGAACTTGGCGAAAGGTTGACATACTACCTAGAGTATAGTACAGATATGGTATGTGGGAGGTCTACGAACATCGCCGGGTCGTCCGGCGGCTGGAACGGCTTCCGGTCGAGGTGCTCAAGCGGTATGAGAAGTGGAAGGACATCGTGAGGATCACCGGGCCGAGCGGGCTACGTCACATCAAGGGGTTCCACGACGAAGCCTTGCGTGGGCAGTGGCGAGGTCACCGATCCTCACGGTTCG
>JALUUK010000402.1 GCA_027021395.1 Acidobacteriota bacterium | reverse complement strand
GGTCGCGAAGGTCGCCGAGGGAGGCTCCGGTGACGCTGAGTACAGGTGTGAGATGGGACGCTAGGAAATCACCGCGCGGCCCCAGGTGTTGAAGGTTGCGACCTTCCAGCCGGGCAAGTACATGCTTTCGAGATTCTCGAGGCGAAAGCCCGCGGCGCTGAGCAATGCCGGCGCGTCTCGATTGAGATGGCAACCACCGCCGACGGCTTTCCAATAGGGATTGACTCGATCTTGCCACGCTCGGACCGAGGGATCGGGTGCCGCACCGTGCTCGCAAAAGATCAGCGTCCCTTCCCCGGACAGCACGCGCCGAATCTCGGAAAGGGCGGTCTCGACCTGCGGAATCGTGCACAGCGCATAGGTCACCAGCACGGTGTCGGCGCTTCCCGATTCCAGCGGGATCGCTTCGGCATCGGCGCAAAGATACTCCACGTCGAAAGCCGCTTCGGCCGCACGCCTTCTGCCGAGCGCCCACATGGATCTCGAGGGTTCGAGAGCCCAAAGCCGATCGATGCGGCGCTCGTCGTAGTGCGGCAGGTTCAGGCCCGACCCGAAGCCCACCTCGAGCACTCGGCCGCGAGCGTGAGGTACGACCTTGCGACGTTGCTTGGTGAAGTGTTTCCCACCGCAGACGAAATCGACCAAGCGCGGTAGAACGTATTTCTCGTAGAGGCCCATGGGCCCATCATAGCGCGTGCTGCGAACCGATATCAGCGAACGGAGACGCGATCGAGTAGATCGGAGGGGATGCCCGGCGCCGGACGCGCCTTCATCTGCACGGCAACCCGGCGGCGAATCTCGTCCCATTCGTTTTCGGGGATGCGCAGAAAAGCCTCTACGACCGCCGGATCGAACTGCTTTCCGGCGAAATCGATCATTTCCTGTCGGGCTCTGTCGTAAGGTAGCGCCTGGCGATACGGCCGATCCGAACACATCGCATCGAAGGTATCGGCGACGGCGAAAATGCGGGAACCGATGGGTATGCGATCCGCCGTCAGCCCTCGCGGATATCCGCTCCCGTCGTACTTTTCCTGGTGGGTCATCACGATTTGCGCGGGGGTTTCCAAGAAGGGGATGTCCTTGAGCATGTCGTAGCCGAGTTCCGCATGCATCTTCATGACCTCCCACTCTTTCTCGTCGAGCGGGCCGGGTTTTCGCAAAATGGCGTCGGGAATGCCGATCTTGCCGACGTCGTGAAGCATGGCACCGCGGCGGATGTCGGTCAGGTCCGGCTCGATGATGCCCATCTCGCGCGCGAGCCGCTCGGTGAATTCGACGACTCGCACCGAATGCCCCTGCGTCTCGCTGTCTCGATAGTCGAGCGCAATCATCAAAGCGCTCAAAGTCGTATCGTAGGCTTGGCGAAGTTCCTCGTTGAGAGATCGAATACGGGACATCGCTTGCAACACTTCCCGCGTCCGCTCTTCGACCCTTCGCTCGAGTTCCTCCTGATAGCAGCGGTTCTCGACGACGAGTCTTCGCTTCTCGAGAGCCTGCTCGGTTCGTGCGCGCACCTCCGGCAGCGAAAACGGCTTGCAAAGATAATCGGAAGCGCCCGAAAGCATCGTGGAAACGGCCGTCGTCGTATCGTCGATTCCGGTCACCATGACGACCGCGATATCCGGGTCGCGTTGCTTGAGCCAACCCAGCAATTCGGTGCCCGGCTCTCCGGGCATGTCGATGTCGCAGAGAACCAGTTGAAAAGGTCCGCTTTCGTCAAATAGTTTGCGCGCGGCTGCAGCAGAAGTCGCCGCCTCGACTCGATAACCGAAGGATTCGAGCCCTTCCTGCAATAATTCACGAAACGCCCGGTCGTCATCCACCACGAGTACGTGCGTCGCGCCCACCGTATCGGGCGTTGGCGCGATCGAGTCGGCCAGGTGCGCTGATTCTTCCATACGAGACATCCCGGGCAATATAGGTTCTCCCGCGCCGACAATCCTCTCCCGCTTCGCACAGAGAGAGTCATGGTTCCCCCGAGGGCGATTCTCAACCCACTGCGCCCATCCCGCCACACGCAGCGCATGGATTTCAGCAACGCGAGGGTCGAAACCGGGAAGAATGCACGATCGGATCCCGACGTCGGTTCGTCGCCGGGAAGAGTCCTTGCCGCCGGGCCTGAGACTCGTATCATCGACCTCGGTGTCCGGCGATCAACATAGCAAGCACATCGAGCACGGTCGATTCGCCTCGCTCGTCAGCGTCTCTGCCAACACGATCTTGGCCATCGTCAAGATCGTGTCGGGAGTTCTCGGTCATTCCTACGCGCTCGTCGCCGACGGCATC
>JALUUK010000401.1 GCA_027021395.1 Acidobacteriota bacterium | reverse complement strand
CGCAGGTGGCGCAGTGCAGCGAGGTCATCATTCGTGCTCGCGCCCCTTCTCGGCCTCGACAAAGTGCATCCGGAGGTCGAAAAGAGCCTGCTCGAGAAGCTTCGTCTCCGAATCCGTGCGGCGTCCGTCCGTCCGGCTCGACAGCAGTTCGAGAGTCTCGATGGCGGATCGAGCGGCAGCCAAGTCGACGGTCGATCGGCCGGTGTCGGGATGCGGAATCACGCCGAGGCTGGTCAAACCGAGCAGCAAGAATGGTCGCACCAAGTCGGCAAACTCGACGGAAACCGTCTCGCTCTCTTCTTCCGCGCTCTTCTGCCGAAAGACGCCTCCGCCCGGCAGGGGGATCCCATCGAGATCGCTGTCTTTTTCTTGATCATCCATGGTTACGCCTCTTGGGAAGACTCCCTTCGCATCGCGTTTTCTCGTCGCGCAGACTCCTAGCAGACCGCACGCTCGAGTGAGAATATCATCTCCCGGGCCGCTTGGTGCATTGGCGAAAATCGCCATGAAGTGGTTCATTTCGGAACAGGCGGTCGGCACCACGACTCGCTCGTGTTCATTTCGGCCGGCCGGCGGCAAAGTTCGTTCGCTCCGGCAAGAAGGGTTGCCGAAGAGAGGTCCACCCGATGCGTGAGATGGAAGAACTGCTCGAGGTCATGGAAAGGCTGCGCTCACCGACGGGTTGCCCTTGGGATCGGGCGCAGACTCCGCAAAGTTTGCGTGCCTTCGTCATCGAAGAAGCCTACGAGGTGGCGGAGGCGATCGACTCCGGGCAGTGGGACGCGCTAAGAGACGAAGTTGGGGACTTGCTGCTCCAAGTCGTCTTTCTTTCCCGCATTGCCGAGGAGGAGGAACGTTTCGACTTCGCGTCGGTCGCCCGCGCCATACGCGACAAACTCGTGCGTCGTCATCCGCATGTCTTCGCCCGAGAAGAGGCCGAATCGATCGATGCGGTCTGGGAGAAGTGGGAGGAAATCAAGCGCGAGGAAGCGCGAGCGAAGGGAGGAGAACGTCGTTCTCGACTCGATGGCTTACCGAAAGCTCTCCCCGCTCTTTCCAAGGCGCTGCACATCACGGAAAAGGCTGCGAGGATCGGCATCGACGCCGCAAGCACCGACGACGCCATGAAGGATCTCAAGAAAGGCTGTCGTGTCGTTGCCGAAACGCTCGAACGAGATAGCGCGGAGATGGAACGAAACTTGGGAGACCTGCTCTTCGCCGCGGCCGTCCTCGCCCGAAAGGTATCGCTCGATCCGGAAGCGTGCTTGGCCAAGGCGAATCGGCGCTTCATCGATCGCTTCGTCGCGGTCGAGCGACGCGCGGACGCCGAGGGACTCGCCCTCGAGACTCTCGATGAACGGACGCTAGAGCGTCTTTGGGAAAGTTCGGGCGAGTGACTTCTAGCGCGAGCTAGGAAACTTCCGCGAAGCGGCCGATGCGACGGAAGCGCGCGTGGCGATCGCGCACGAGTTCTTCCACGGTCAGAGCGGAAAGTTCATCGAGTTGACGCTCGATGAGATCTCCCGTGGCCTCGATGGCGGCTGCCGGATCCGAATGCGCCCCCCCGGGCGGTTCGGCGATGACCTCGTCCACCACCTCGAGTTCCACCAATTCCGGGGCGGTCAATTTCAGGGCGCGTGCCATGGCCGATGCCTTCGAGGCGTCTCGCCAAAGAATGGAGGCGCAACCCTCGGGCGAGATGACGGAATAGACCGAGAATTCGAGCATGTTGACGCGGTTCCCCACGCCGATCGCCAGTGCACCGCCTGATCCGCCTTCCCCGGTGACCGTGACGATGATCGGTACGCGAAGGCGAGCCATCTCGCGAAGATTGGTGGCGATGGCTTCCGCTTGGCCGCGTTCTTCGGCGTCGATCCCGGGATAGGCTCCCGGAGTGTCGACGAAGCAGAGAACCGGCCGTCCGAATTTTTCGGCGAGTTGCATCACGCGCAGCGCTTTGCGGTAGCCTTCTGGACGAGGCATGCCGAAATTTCGCTCGAGCTTCTCTCGCGTGTGGCGACCTTTCTGCTGACCGATGAACGCCACGGCGCGGTTGCGAAAGATACCGAAACCGGCGACGATCGCCTTGTCGTCGGCAAAGCGCCGGTCGCCGTGGATTTCAACGAAGTCTTCGGTCAAGCCGGCTGCATAGTCCAAGGTGTAGGGGCGCCGAGGGTGCCGAGCGACTTGTGTCTTCTGCCACGGGTCGAGCTTGGAATAGACCTGTCGCCGAACCTTGATCAGTTGGCTTCGCAAGCGCTGCAATTCGGAATCGAGCTTGTCGTC
>JALUUK010000400.1 GCA_027021395.1 Acidobacteriota bacterium | reverse complement strand
ACTACCTTTGGACGAACGATGCGGTGGTATTCGTCGCTAGCCTTTGCACTCGGCGGCGGCGACTTCCTCAGGGTGCTCCCACTTCGCCATTCCTCGCAAATCTGGCTTTCACGTTCTACGACGAAAAGATCCAGAACGCTCTCGGTTCCGATCTCGTTTACACCCGATACTTCGATGACATCACGGTTTCCTTCAGTGCGAGAGCTGCAGGCCGCCGGGGTATTGCCAGTCGGGCACAGGCCAAGGGGAAAGTGATCGAGAACGTTACTTCAGTACTGCGGTCTACACCGTATCGTATTCATCCTAGAAAGACATGCGCCACGAGGGCGAAAGACGGTCATCAGATAACCGGAATTCGCGTGCATATGGACAGGATCGACCTGCCGCGCAAAATGCGCCGAAGAGTGAGAGACCTCACTTATTGGCTCGAGACGGTAGACCCCGTGGTTCTCGCCCGTCGGCTCGTTGGAGCCGAATCTCTCCAGAACGTTCGCTACGATGAATCGCTCCAGGGCCACTACTTGGGTCGATCTCGTCTCAAACTTGAACGGCTGGCCGGGGTTATGTTGCGGCATGTAGATCCATCTCTTTCCATCGAACGAATCGGGGGACAGACGATCGCAGGGAATCCGGGTTCAATATCTGGTCCTTCCCGCGGAAAGGAGGCGCTGAGGCAGACGGAGCGACTCTTGTCGCACATTTGGCGGAGAGAAGTCACTATCAAGTGCATCAAGCCCGATACACTCATTGGCCTTCAGCGCGACGACGCTTTCATTCGGCTCCACGCTGAGCGTTTTGCTGGGTTCTTCCAGCTATCACTTCGTGATGCCACTCGCGTCGTTCTGCACTGGCACAGAGTGCGGGGCCTGTCTGCGTTTCTTCTGCAACCGCGTAGTTACGAAGAGGCGACCAGGATCGTCGCGAGTGGGCGAAAACTGGCGACAGCGTTAGAGGGCATCTCGCTCCCTGGGAGAATAGAGGAGACAGTCCAGGAAGTTCGCCGTGCAGCCAAAGTTTCACCGGTTCGTCTCACTCCGCGAGAGGATTTGATAGATGCAACCGGCCGGCTGGTCCGCCACCTGGAAGACTTCATGGATCGAGCCGAGATTTCGTTGCCGCCCAACTGGAGCAAACGAGCTGCCGAACTTATCGGCGCGGCATCGCATGCCGCGGATGTTGCAAAGTGGCTGAAGGTCATGTCTTCGCTAGTCATTCTTGACCTGCCTGTGCTACCGCCAAGGCGAAGGGAGGGAGAGACCTCGTCCTTCGACGTCTTGAGGATCGCGGCGGAGGTGATCTCTGGGGAGCGGCAACGTCAGTACCGGATCCTTCATCGATACCGCGCTCTTTTTTCCGGAATGGACAGACGAGAGTGCGGTGATGCGCCGGATGTTGCCGTCAAGGCTCAGCTCAATCTCGCTTTTGCGATGCAGACTCTTTTCGGCGAGTCGCAAGAGCGGCGCCAGAATGTCGGCCGACAAGTATGGCGGAAGGAATTGGTCAACAATAGATGGCAAGGCGGGATGAGCGCAGTACTTGGTGCATCAGTTAAAGATTTTATAGCAGCCCACGCAGCTCTATCAGAGGGGAGCGGTGGCATCGGTATATTTGGCGCGGAGGCCCACCAAGAACTCGTAGCTCGGCAATCCCTAGTACTGAAGATCCGTGTCGACTGCGACTTACCAAGGGATCGCTGGAGAAAGGTGTTTGAAGTCGCGGAGGAAATCCATAAGGCAACGGAAGATAGTCTTCTCCGCAAAGAGATCGATCGGAAAGATCGACTTGGGCTCAGACTGCCATTCCCGCACGCCAACGTCTGGGCGATGAAACGGTTACGCTGGATGCGTAACCATTCGAGTCACTCGCCTTTTGGTGGAACATCTGAGGATCGGGTGGAACGACGCCGACAGTGGTATGGATTTCAGGAATGGGCGACGGATGTACTCGGTGTCAAATGGAGCGACCGCGGCAAGAGAAAACAGGAAATGTATTTTGATCCAGGCGATCTCGAAATCACGAACCTCGAGGCGGACGCACTCAAGGTAGAGCTCCTTCGGCAGGCGACGAGTACATTGAAGTGGGTGGATCAGAAATACCAGAACATGAGCTAGTAGAAAAGGGCATGGCAGTCCAGAGTTTCGGCGATTATGAACTGACGAAGCGACAGCGTGTCGAGGAATTCGTGGTGCAAAGCACCTCACCCTCCGAATTGACAATGCCTGTTGGTTCACGGTATTTCGACTCCGGCGTCTTGCATCCATCGCTCCTCTCAAATTTAAGGAGTACTGACATCATCGTTCCACGGATCGATGACGTCATCGATCTCTGCCTGAACCAGTCTTGTTCCTTCCTTCGGCATCAGAACGGGATTGGTAACGAGGAAACCTCGAAGCGTGAAGTCGAGTCGGGAATGATTCCCACCGCGACGATTCAGAAAGAGCACACCGTGTATTCTCTCGCGCATAATCGCGAATTTCTTGGTTTGTAGACCACAAGGAACAAGTGAGTTCGCGATCGTGTCCTCGAATAGCCCAACAACGCCGTGCCGCAGGGTTGGTAGGACGGCGCCGTCCCCTTGCGCGGCCACGATGCAGTCATACCTATCAATTGCGCCAAGATTCAACGAACCCACATCGATCGCGATGATATTGTACGTATCCTTTTCCAAGGAGAGGAATTTGATCGGTTTCAACTTGTTGTTCTGGCATTTGCTCAGAATAGTGTTCTGCAGCCGGATGATCCCTTTCCTTTCGCCTTTGCCATCCATCGTCACACAATACGAACCTTTTTCTGCGAGTTGACCTTCCATAGCGCCTCTGATTGATTCTTTCTCACTGAGGGCCCGAAGTTCGAAGAAGATTCTGCTATTGCTGGTCTGGCGCATGAAATCCACAGTGGTCGTCTGCGTTTTATCTTGTTTGACCTCATACAGAAGCGGTCTTTGCTTGGATTCGAATGCGTGAGCAAACTCGACCTCAAGAAGCATGGCATCCAGGTTCGGAGAATCGTTACAGGCAAAGAAATGGCGAATCAGAGAGCGGTAGCGTGATGTCGTGGCGAGCAGTTCCAACTTCCTGGCAAGCCGTCGGATCTCTTCGCTACGTTGTTCAACCGGGCAACCTAGAGCTTCAAGCATGCGGGTGAGTTTTGCCAGAAGGTCTCGATTACTAGACATTTCGCTCCCCTCGATTGATCGTCCTATGCCGATATCGCACAACCGGCGTTCGTTGGATTTGTGAGTCACGGAGTCCACGGTGCTCGGACCCATTATTCAGCAACGAACCACACGCGCAATTGGCTGCGACGATGTGTTCCAATTGGATCGAGAGCACTAGGTTGCCTCGCTTTTCCGTGCTCCACCTTTGCGCTTGCTTCGTGGACGGATCTCCTCTCACTACCGGTTATAGCTTTGACACTTCCACCGTTTCGACTGGACAGTCGTAGGTGTTTTGCTGGTTTGGCTGCCGGGTTTCAGGTCGAATCCTTCGCCAGCGGAATGTTGAAAGTCTTGGCAGACGCAACGATTGCGTCGCGGAGATGAGTATCGAGGTGGGTGAAGATCTCGGACTGGATCTCCCGGGGGCCGCCGCCGTAGTGGACCTCGGCGAGTGCACCGACGATACAGGCATTCGTATCGGCGTCTCGCTGCTTGGCAATACTGCGGTTGGCGTCTTCGAAGTCCGTCGACTCGAGGAAGGAGATCGCGGCTGTAGGGGCCGTGTCCTGGAAGGTCATGTCAAAGCCTTGGCGGCGGTGCAGGGCGGCTAGGTCGATGCTGATGTCGTAGTCTCGAAGCCGATGAACTGGTAACGAAGTGTCGCGCCGCACGCTGCTACCCCGCCATCTACAGCCGATCACAGGCCCCGAGAAGCGCCTGCCGTAGGCATCCGCGGTTTCCGCTGAGTTCGAGGTTGCTGGTGCTGTGGGAGGGTGGAACGCGGTCCCGCTAAGTCGTTGAGAACGCTGGTGCCCAGGGGCGGAATCGAACCACCGACACCGTGATTTTCAGTCACGTGCTCTACCAACTGAGCTACCTGGGCGGGTGCGACGAGCGGGGAGTCTAGAGCTTCGATAGGGGGGCGTCAAGAGGCGGGAAGCGAGGGCGGGGATGCGCTTGGTGGATGGGGGCGGGGAAAGGGGAGGAGGAGGGTAGGGAGGAGTGGGTGTGCTCAGCGGATCTTGGCGACGACGAGGGTCTCGTCGTCGTGCTGGGGTGCGTCGCCGGAGAAATTGGCCAATTCGTCGAGGATCAGCTCCATCATCGCGTCGTGCGAAAGGGAACGGTTTTCTTCGACGAGGGAGACGAGCCGGTCTTCCCCGAACATGTTTCCGGAATCATTCATCGCCTCCGTGATCCCGTCGGAAAAGATGACGAGCATGTCGTTGGGTTCGAGGGCGACTTCGCCCACCTCGTAACACTCTTCGGGAAACATTCCCACGGCCATGCCGCCTCGGGTCAGTCGCAACGTTTCGCGCTTCTCGTCACCGGCGACCAGGATGGGCGCATTGTGTCCGGCGTTGACGTAAGTGAGCCGGCGGGTGGCGTCGTCGTAGAGTGCGTAGAAGATCGTGGCGTACTTTGCATCATCCGTTGCCTCGCACATCATGCGGTTGATGTCTTCGGCAAGGCCGAGCAAATCGTCGGAGCGAATCTGCGCTTGTGATCGGATCATCGCTTGCAGGTTCGACATCAACAAGGCCGCAGAGATCCCTTTGCCGGTAATGTCTCCGAGCGCGAGAGCTAGGCGGCCGCGACCGATGGGAAGAAAGTCGTAGTAGTCGCCGCCGACGCCGCGCGCAGCGCGGCATTGTCCATCATAGTCAATGGTTTCGAGCACGGGGTTCGTCTGCGGAAAGAGGTGCGCCTGGACCTGTTCGGCGATTTCGATCTCGTGCTGCATGCGCTTTTTTTCGGCGATCTCCTCCATCAGCTCGGAGTAGCCGAGCGCGATGGAAAGTTGCTCGCCGACGCTCTGCAGAAGGTTCTTGTCTTCCCGCGTGTAGGGTTCCTCCGATCGCTTCTCTCCAAGGCTGAGAAAGCCGAAGAGTTGCTCTTTCGTGCCGAGCGGGATCAACAATTTCGTCCGCACGACGCGGCGCTTCCATGGTGTCGCCTCGAATGTTCCATCCTCTTCGGCCTGCGACGATGGCGGATCATCGTGGAACGAAGTCCTCGCTCTGATGTCGATCGCTTGGGTCTCGCCTTGCTGTGCTCGGTCCATCACTTCGTCGAGTACGACGCTTTCCGGAAGTTCGAGTCGAAGATTCTCGTCGGCATCCGCGTCACCTCGGCCATTCAATGGAATCGCCATCTGCGCCGTGAATTCGTAGCTTTCTCCGTTGCGCCGAGAAGTCCAAAACACCGGATCGCAGCGGATGGACAAGGCGCCATCGTGCGGGAGATTCTTACGCAAGTAGATGACGACATGGTCCGGGTGCATCGCGTCGCCGATGCGTCGTGCAACCATTTCGACGAGCTGTTCGGGACGCATCGCCAACGAGCCGGCGGCATGACTGAGTTCCGAGAGGATCTGCTGGGCATTGTAGGCATCGCGAAAGAAGCGCTTATCGATCAGCGGCATCACCTGGCGATTGACATGGCCGATGGCCGCGACGATGCCGACGGCAAGTGCAGCCGAAGTCATCGAGGCAAGCTGCTCCGCGCCCCGGGGAAGGACCTTGGCTAGCAGAGGGGCGGCAAAGAAGTAAAACACCGTGAAGATGACGACGCCTTCGACGAGGAGAAACCCCCGCGAAACCAAAGCATATTGCAAGCCCTTGCGGAGGATGAATTGAATTCCGAAGACGCGATGCCGAAGCACGACGTAGGCGAAGGAAAGCGGAAAGATGCCCAAGGCGAGAACGGTCAGCGTGAGCATCCAGATGGGAAAGCGGATGCCGAGCAACAGAGCCAGCCATACGGTGATCAGCGGAGTCAGACCTACGAAGACGCCGGTCAAAAGCAGGGCCATGCGCCGCTTTTCGTGCTTGTGCTCGGCCTGAATGGTGTTGAGCACCACGGAGAGAAGAGCCAAGCCGAGAGCCAAGATCGTCAGGACGTTGCGAAGGTGGGAAAAAACCGGAGAAACTCCGGTGTCGGAAAGAAAATCCGGAAGCACGTTCAGCCAATAGATGCTGGTGAAGCCGTTGAACTTTTCACTCAGATGATAGACCCAAAGCAAGACGGAGAGAATCAGAAGGGCGGGATCGATCGACGGGAACTGCCGTGCCAGCAACGACGGCCGAGGAAAGCGCAGAAAGAAGCGAAAGATCAAATAGGGCGCGAAAGTAAAAGCCGTTGCATGCAAGAACATCGCCGCCGAGCGCAGGCCGACCGGAAAGAGGTGAACCTTTTCATAGAACATCGAAGAAAAAGCCAGCAGCATCAGGCTGGCGACGAAGGCATGCGGATCGCGCGGCCGCAGAAGGCCGATGAACGCGCCGGTGATCAGGGCCAATAGCGGCACCCAGCCGGCCAGGGCCAGTGTTCTGACCCATTCCCCCATCGTCAACGCGCGCACATGAATGGGCGGCATCCGGAGCGCGACGATTCGCTGATCGCCTCCAGGCCCCGAGCGGGCGATCAGTGCCGTCCACGGTCTGCCCTCCTCGATGGGCGCAAAGGCTTCGCCGAGATCGCAGACATTCTTGATGGCATGTCCGTCTCCGCCTTCCGCGGTGACTTCGAGGATCACATCGTTCTTTTGGAGGCCGCCAAGATATGCCGACGTCGCGTTGCCGTCGGCATCTTCACGAACGACGTTGGTGACGTTGATCCGCCCCCCGGAGCTTTGAATCGTAAAACCCGCGGATTCCAGGACGTGACTCGACAGAAAAGTCTGATGAATCGCCAACAGCCGGTAGATCAGAGTGGCGAAAATCAAGATCAAGAGGAGGTCGCGGCGTAGCCTCAAGGCAGGCTCCTCTCTCGTGTCGTCTCAACCTAGAAGATCGTTCAGGTGCTCGCGCCCGGCCTGCGTGGTGTCGAGGGTGTGGGCGGTGTTGCCATGGTCTTCTTCTTGGCGCCACCTTCCCCGGCGTCGGCGCCTGCCGGGGCCTCTGCATCCGATGGATCGGCCGCGCTCATTCCCAGTGCCTCGCGAATCTTGCCTTCGATTTCCGCCGCGATGTCCTTGTTTTCCTTGAGGAATGTACGTGCGTTTTCTCGGCCTTGGCCGAGGCGGACTTCGCCGTAGCTGAGCCACGAACCCGACTTCTTGACGATGTTGTGGGCGATGCCGAGATCGAGCATGTCGCCTTCGTACGAGATGCCTTCGTTATAGATGATGTCGAATTCGATGACACGGAAAGGCGGCGCCAGCTTGTTCTTGACGACCTTGACCTTGGTGCGGTTGCCGACGACCATGTCGCCGTCCTTGATGGCGCCGATACGCCGGATGTCGAGGCGCTGCGAGGCGTAGAACTTCAGCGCGCGCCCGCCGGTGGTCGTCTCCGGGCTTCCGAACATGACGCCGATTTTTTCTCGGAGCTGATTGATGAAGATCAGCGTCGTGCGAGAGCGGGAGACGATTCCCGTCAGCTTTCTCAGCGCTTGGCTCATCAGCCGGGCCTGCAAGCCGACATGCGAATCACCCATCTCGCCCTCGAGTTCGGCCCGCGGCACGAGCGCGGCGACGGAATCGACGACGAGCACGTCGAGCGAGCCGGAGCGCACGAGCACTTCGGCGATTTCCAACGCTTGCTCGCCGCTATCGGGCTGCGAAACCAGCAAGTTATCCACATCAACGCCGAGTTTTTTCGCATATTCCGGATCGAGCGCATGCTCGGCGTCGATGAAGGCGGCCATGCCGCCCGTTTTTTGAGCCTGAGCTACGATCGTCAGCGCCAGCGTCGTTTTTCCGGAAGATTCCGGGCCGTAGACTTCGACGACACGACCGCGGCCGACTCCGCCGACACCCAAGGCCCAATCGAGCGAAAGCGATCCCGTCGAGATCGCGCCGACCTGAATCTTGTGGTCCGAGCCGAGGCGCATGATGGCGCCGTCGCCGAACTGCTTTTCGATTTGGCTCATGGCCAGATCGATGGCTTTTTCCTTCTCGGAATGGGTCAGATCGGTTCCGGTCGGCGTTCGGGGTGAAGATGCCCGTCTTGATTTCATGGCGGCGTGACCTCCTGTGCTTCTCGTCGTGTGGTGGCTATGGATCCTCGTTGCCTCGGAAGAACGGTCCGGTCCGGTCCGCGCCGACCCGAGAGCCTCAGATTAGGCGGGACTTCGTCGAAGGTCAACGTTTTCGGCCGACCTTTCGTTGACGGTTCGGGAGATTTTCCCCTATATTCGTCACCACTCACGACTTGTCGGCGATCGCTCGCGGAGGCTCCAGGTGCGGCATAGACCGTTTCGTCTTCTTCTTCTTGTCCTCTTTCTGACTTGGCAATCCGTGGGATGCATGACCTCGCCGGCGCTGAGACCGGCGGCCTCCTCGCCCGAAGCGCAGCCGCCGCTCGATGATGTCGACTCTTCCGGCGCACAGAAAGCGGTCGAAGACGCTCGGACCGAGCAGGTCATGGACGAGGTTTCGTCGCTGTTGCTGCTCGCCCGCCAGCAAGCACGACTCGGCCTTCTCGATTCCGCCGATGCCACCTGGCAGCAGGCCGTCGATCGCTTGCGTCCGCTGGCCATCGAGGACGAAGTGCTCACGGGTTATCTTCGCTCGATCGAAGCCGAGCGCGAGCGTGCGCGGGAATTCGCCCTAAGCCGAGGGGAAGCGCTCTCTCCACTCGAAGACCAAGAACCCGTTCGCGAGGTGCTGCTCGATCCGGTTCCCGATTCCGATCCCGAGCATACGAAAGAAGTGCAGGAGGCAACGCGTGACGTCACTCCCGACTACCCGGTGGACGTCAACGACCGCGTCGTGGGCTACCTCGATCTCTACAGCAAAGGGCGCTTGCGCGATTGGTTCGCTTCGAGTCTCGAGCGTTCGGGAACATGGCTCGGCCGATTGCGGGAGATCTTCAAGGAAGAGGGACTTCCCGAAGATTTGGTCTACCTCGCGCACGTCGAGAGTGCCTTCAAGACCAGCGCTTATTCACGTGCCCGTGCGCGCGGTATCTTCCAGTTCATTTCCGCCACGGGTCGACGCTACGGATTGGAGATCAATTGGTGGGTGGATGAACGCGCCGATCCGGAAAAATCCGCCCGCGCATCCGCTTCCTACCTGCGCGATCTCTACGAGGAATTCGGAGATTGGAAGTTGGCTCTCGCAGCCTACAACGCAGGAGAAGGACGTGTTCGGCGTTCCATCAAGGTGGGCAAGACACGGGACTATTGGGAATTGATCAGTCGTCGCTTCTTCCGCCGCGAGACGAGAAATTACGTGCCGGCCATTTTCGCCGCGACGCTGATCGCCAAGGATCCGGCCTCTTTTGGTTTCGAGAATGTGAAATACCTCGAGCCGGCAGACTTCGAATTCGTCGAAGTGCCGACCGAGACGGATCTCGAAATTCTCGCGCGCTGCGCGCGAACCGATGTCGAGACGCTGCGCCGGCTCAATCCCGCGCTGCGGAGAAGCCAAACGCCGCCGAACTATCCGAACTATCCTCTGCGCGTACCAAAGGGACATGCAGAGGGTTTTCATGTCGCCCTGGCGAAGATCCCCGTCGACGAACGCATCGTTCTCAGGCAGCACGTCGTTCGCCGCGGCGATACGCTTTCGACGATTGCCCGCAATCAGGGAACCACCGTTCGTGCAATTCAGGAGGCGAACGGCATGGGACGGCGGACCTTGCTGCGTGTCGGTCAAGTTCTTGCCGTGCCCCGCGGTCCGGGCGCGCCCGTCGCCTACGAAGCTGCGGTCCGAACGTCCGGTTCCGGCGGCACCTATCGCGTTCGTCGCGGTGACAGTCTCGGGCGCATCGCGCGCCGCTTCGGTGTCAGCGTTCGGCAGCTTCAGCAATGGAACGAACTCGGGCGTTCGACGAGGATCTACGCGGGACAGCGCCTGCACGTCGGATCGACGGCTTCCCGGTCGACCTTTTCCCGCGCATCGAATACACGCTCGACGCGGTCCGTCGCCAAGGGTGGAGTGCACATCGTCAGATCGGGCGATACGCTTTGGGATATTTCGCGTCGTTACGGTGTCAGCGTGCGATCTCTGCAACAAGCCAATGGTCTGCGTTCACGCTCGATTCTCAAACTCGGCCAACGCCTGACGATTCCGGGTGCAGAGAATACGGCGACAAGGAATACGACGAATTCCGCATCCGCAGCCGGAAGCACGAAGAAACCCGTGGCGGTGGTCGCCGGCGGGATGACCCATCGTGTGCGTTCGGGCGAGACGCTTTGGGATATCTCCCGCAAGTACGGAGTCGAACTCTCGGCGCTGCTGAGCGTCAACGGCCTCGGACGTCGCTCGGTG
>JALUUK010000399.1 GCA_027021395.1 Acidobacteriota bacterium | reverse complement strand
GGAGGAGAAATGGAGTTCTCGTGGCTCGGACGATGGCAGGTCTTCTAGCGGGGGCGTTGCGGGTGTTGGGTTGGGGCGATGGCGTGTGCGACGGCGAGTGCGGCGGCGGCGGCGAAGAGGTGTTTGAGTGCGTGGCCGGTCAGGTGCCAGGGGAGGCGGGCGGCGAGTGCTTCGTCGGCGACTTCGCAGATCTTGGCGACGAGATAGAGTGCGAGCGAGAGCGCGAGCGTCTTGCGATCGAGCGAAGTCGGGCGCCGCAGAAGAATCATCGCGGGGATCAGGATCATCGGCAGGAATTGCACGACGGCGTAGTAGCGCAGATCGCCTGCGCCGCGGCTTTCGCCTTCGATCCAGTAGACGAGTGCGGCGACGCCGATGAGCACCGCCGTCACCAGCCACCCTCCCATCGCTCGTTGCGGAAAGCAGCGACCGAGAACGACGACGAAGATCGCCATGAAGGCGACGGTCATGGGCAAGCGGTCCCAGAACAAAGTCTGATGGGTCGGTGCGAGATGATAGTGAGCCGAGGCGATCCCCGTCAGAAGAAGGCCCGCGAAAAACGTGAGTTCTGCGGATCGCGAAAGCCGTCGTTCGAAAGCGCGATCGGCCGGCAAGATCGCCGATGGATCGTCGTCGCGTTGCAAAGCTCGTTTCAAAGCGGCTGCGGCCGATGAGGCCGCACGCTCGTCGTCGTGGCGTTGCCGCCTCTGTTTCGCGGCGGGCGTGGTGGAAGAGTTGCGGTCGTTTGCCGAGACGTGAGGTTCGCCTTTTTCTGAAAACTCATCGGGTACCTTCGGAGTGTTCTTCGCGCTCACGAGGGCTGCGCCTTGCGCTCGGGAGGCTGCGGCTTGCGCTTTCTTGATACGCACCGGACGTGCGCCGATTTCCGTGCGTATCCCCCAGGCTCCGACGGCCACCAAGGCGAGATTGGTGACGACGTTCCAGAAATTCGGAATGCCGAAGTACGAACCGCTCGCCGCGAAGTCGTGATAGGCGAGGTCTTGAGGAATGGGATCGAAGGCTTGCACCAAGAGGAAAGCGAGCGGCCAGCAGAGGACGACCACATGAAAGGAAAGGTGGGAGGAAAAAATCTTAGGCATCGACCGGCGAGTCCTCCATCCATCGAGTCTGACTCGCTAGGTCGATTCCGCAACTTGTGGGGAGGAGGTGCTCTACGGCCCTGCCGCTTGGCGCGGCGGTCATTCCTTCTCTGCGACGGATCGCCCGACCTTCGGTAAGCGACGACCATGTGGATGACCGCGACCGGTTCGACTTTGACGGCACTCGCTTCGAAGCGGGCTCGTCGAAGCGATGGAAGATCGCGCTCGTCTTGCTTCGCGGGAGGGTCTCAGGCGTTCCGCTACCGTACCGACGGCATTGCGCCGACAGAGCTTGGCTTGGATTTCTTCGTGGAAGGGTTCTCGACCGCGGGTGGGATCAGCGTAAGATCAAGCGATGGAGAAGTGTGGAGATCGGCTGCAAAGGGCGAGCGCGTGGATCGCGTTTCGCGGCTTGCCTATTTGCGTCCTGCTCCTTTCGCTCTCGTTCGCGCGCGCCGAAGGGCTGCGGGTGGCGATCTATGCCGAGCAGGCAGCGGACGGCGAAGCGTTGCCGGCCTTGGCGCGAACGGTGGCGCTCGGAGGTCATCTTCCGTTGACGGTCACCGACGAAGATCTCGCAGCCGGATTGCTGACGTCGGCGCACTTCGACGTCTTCATCCTTCCTGAAGGCCAAGACGGCGGCATCGGACTTTACAGGGCTCACCTCGGGGCGGGCGCGCTCGATGCTGCGATCAAGGACTTCGTCGCAGCCGGCGGCGGTTTTCTCGGCTTCGGTGCGGGCGCGCGCTACGCGGCGGCGAGCGAGAGGTGGGACGGCGTCGTCACGGAGGGGTTGGGACTTTGGGAAGGACAGGCCGTCGGCCCGCTTTATGCGCAGGGCGATGGGCTCGGTCTATTGGCCATCGAGGCCGGCTGGGAGGCCGGGTTTTCCGGCGGCGAAGAACGTGTCGTCTGGACGGGTCTCGGAGCCGCGTATTTTTCCGGCGCATTCGGAACGGTGCTGGCAACCTACCGCACGGGCCGCGCCACGGATATCGAGCAAGCTCAGCCCGCGATCGTGCGTTTTGCATACGGCGGCGGCCGCGGCGTGCTCGTCGGCCCCCTCCCCTATCTCGATCCGCGATCGACCGGCGACTGGGTGATCTGGGATGATCTGGATGCTTGGTCCCACGACGGTGAACACGATCAGGGCCTCGTCACGGCCTTGCTCGAATGGAGCGCCGGTGGAGAG
>JALUUK010000398.1 GCA_027021395.1 Acidobacteriota bacterium | reverse complement strand
CCACTATCAGGATCCCTTCTACAACGATTTCTACGGCGCTACGGGGCCCGGACCCGATGGGCGTATGGGACCGACGATCACCGCGCCGGCCTGCGATAGGGCGAACGGGAATCCGGCGCCGTTCGACTACGACACTTCCGCTTCGTTTCAGAGCAGCGATGGCGACCTTACCGGCACGCCGGAAGCGATTCTCAACGAAGGATCTTGCGGAACGTCTTTTTCCAGCCCCTACGCGATGGGAGCGGCGGCGTTGATCCGCGACTATTTCGAGAAGGGCTACTACCCGAGTGGCGCGGCGAACGCAGCCGACGGTTTCGCATCCTCAGGTGCATTGGTCAAGGCGGTTCTCCTCAATAGCGGTGAATACATGACCTGCTGTGGCGATTTCATGGAGAGCACGAGCAACTACGGGCAGGGCATGGGACGCTTGAATCTCAGCAAGACGCTCGTCATCGACGGTGATACGCGCACACCGCCGGGAATGCGCGTCGTCGATCGAGGAATGGAGGCGGGCCTAGCCACCGGCGAAACCTATGAAGAAATCGTCGAGATCACGGATACGACTTGGCCGTTGCGAGTGACCGTCAATTGGATCGACTATCCGGGTTCGGCTTTGGTCAACGATTTTCGGCTGACGGTCGTTGGACCGGACGGCGGTGCAGGTCAAACCTATCGCGGCGGGAACTTCTCGGGTGAGTTCACGCTTTCGGAGGCGGCCGGCGGGACGGCGGACGATACAGTCAATCCCTTCGAGGCGGTCTTCATTTCGCCCGCGGATCTTGCGTCGGGGAATTGGACCGTGCGCGTCGAAGCGGTCAACGTTCCGCAAGGCGATCCGGCTTTCGGCGATACGCAGCCGTTCGCGCTGGTGATTTCAGGAGGCTTTTCCAGCGTTGCCGTCCGCGAGGTCTCAGGGGCCGATTCGGGGGCGCCTTTGTTGGCAACGGATTCTTCGGGTACGGATATCACCTGGATATGGGAAGATGTCGGCGACCCGGCGGCGACCTACAGCTTCTATCGCGGAGACTTGCCGGTCTCCGCCGCATCGTGGGCCTACAGCCACGGCATGATCGATGCCGGTCATTGCGGTCTCGTCTCGAACACGACCACCGTATCCGATCGGCAAGACGGGATCAGCCGCTATTATCTCGTCGCCATGAAAAAAAATGGAGCCGAGGGAACGCTCGGCAGCGACAGCGCAGGAAGCGCTCGTCCGCCGGCCGATCCGTCCTGCCCCTAGACCGAATGATGCGCGGCTCTCCACCGAGAGCAATCAAACGCGGCCTGAGCGCGCTCGAGTCATCAGGGGATGGGCGGGGTTGCACTCGGGGGTGTGGGGACGGGAAGATCGCCGTAGATTCCGAGCCGTTTTCGAACCGGGCCATGCTGTGGGATACTCGGGGACTCGATGGTACGAAGGGACGGGAATGTCCTCGTATATCTCGCACTTCTTCATCCTCGTCTATTTCGGCGCGGCGGCATTGCTGCTGGTCTACGGAATCAACTGCTATGTGATGATCTATCTTTCGCTCCGGAGGCGAGAGCAGGCCCGCATCCATAGATCCGGGCTGCGTACTCGCTGGACCGAGGCCTCGTGGGAGAGCGAAGCACCGGTCGTCACGACGCAGATTCCCATCTACAACGAAGCCAACGTCGTCGATCGAGTGTTGCGAGCGGTCTGTGCCATGCGCTATCCCATGGATCGTCACGAAATTCAGGTGCTCGATGACAGTACCGACGAAACGAAGGAAGTCATCGATCGCACGGTCTTGGAATTGCGCCGCGAAGGGCACGATATCAAGGTTCTGCGGCGCGAAGAACGAGTCGGCTACAAGGCGGGAGCACTCGAGCACGGGTTGAAGACGGCGCGTGGCGAATATGTTGCCGTTTTCGATGCGGATTTCGTTCCCGGCCGTGGTTTTCTTCAACAGACGATTCCTTTTCTCGTGGAGGATCCGAAACTCGGCCTAGTCCAGACTCGGTGGGGACACCTGAATCGCGAACACTCGCTGCTCACGAGGGCTCAGTCCATAGGAATCGACGGACATTTCATGGTCGAGCAATCCGCACGCGCGTGGAATGGCTTGTTCATGAACTTCAATGGGACCGCAGGAATATGGCGACGGGCGGCCATCGACGCGAGCGGTGGATGGAAGTGGGATACGCTGACGGAAGACATGGATCTCTCCTATCGAATGCAACTCGCTGGATGGAGAGCGTGCTATCTTCCGGATGTCGTCGTTCCAGCGGAAATACCCTGCGATGTGAATGCGTTCAAGAGCCAGCAATTTCGC
>JALUUK010000397.1 GCA_027021395.1 Acidobacteriota bacterium | reverse complement strand
AAGGAATGATGTTCAGCAAGCCAAGCATCAAGCCTAGGACGAGTCCGTACTTCAGTCCGGCGAGAGAGAATCCCGCTGCGAAGAGCATTCCCTGCAGCAAAGCGATCAAGAGCTGTCCGCGGAAGAAGGCCACGACGATATTGACGAATTCGGTCGCGAGGTACATCACGTCGCGACGCGTTTCCGCCCTGAGGAAAGGGAGGAAGGTTTCGCTTTCGATGCGAGGCTTCGATAACAAGAAGAATGCGACGTAGACCGGAAGTACCGCCCAGGCGAAGAGCGTGGCGAATCCGCGGAGAACGCCGGCTCCGGCGGAGAGAGCCTTCCCGCCGAAAAGTTGGATTCCTCCGAGGATTTGCCCCTGTTGGTCTTGGAACGTCGTGCGAATGCGCTCGCCGACCGGGTGGTTCTGCCAGAACTCGACGACTTCAGGAAGATGCTGCGAAACGAAATCCGATGCTGCCGCCCACCACTGAGGAAGTCGACTTGCGAGATCCCTGAGTTGGTCGACGATGACGGCACCGAAAAACCAAGCCAGAGCGGCGAAGGGGATGAGGATCGACAAGAAGACCAAGACGACGGCGACGATATCGGGGATGAAGCGCCACCGTGTCAACCAGTCGTATGCCGGCTTGAGGACGAGGGCCAACACTCCGGCCACGGCGACGGGCAAGAACACGGTCGAAAAGGTGGAAAAGAATAGCCCGATCAAGAACAGCAGCATGGCCACTGTGGAAAGGATCACCAGTGTGGAAAGAACGGTGATGGCGACGGCGATCGTCGATTTTTGCCGTTCGCTGAACTCGAGAGCCAAGGGGCACCTCTCCTTCCCCCGCAGGATAGGCATCTCGACGTGCGAGATCAAGCGCGGCTGCGCGTCAGGCCGGAAAGAGAGACAATGAGATCCATTCCGGGTGGCTCATCGGAGTGGATATGCCTGATCTGAGATTTCCCGAACGTGCCGACTATCCCGACTTGAAATGGCTTGAGGGGCATGTGCTCTCGCCGGCTCTCGTCATTTTCGTCGAGCATGTTCGACACAACATTCAAACCGTAGTGCGGGCGCTTGGTGGCGACGTTCTGCGATGGCGGCCTCACATCAAGACTATCAAGATCCCCTGCATTCTTCGCGAACTGGTGGATGCGGGAATTCGGCGGTTCAAGTGCGCGACATCGAAGGAAGCGCGGGTCCTTCTCGAGACGCTATCGTCCGCGGGAATCGAGCAGGCCGATCTGCTCCTCGCTTACCCTTGTCGCGGTCCCATGCTCAGGGCCACCGCCGATCTGGCGCGTCGCTACCGAGCATATGACGTTTCCGTCCTAGTCGATTCGATGGAAGCAGTGCGCGATCTTCCGCCGGAACTCGGCTGCTTCGTCGACATCAATCCCGGCATGAACCGGACGGGAGTTCCCATTGAAGACACAAAACGTATTCTCGCGATCTGCGAGCAAGCCGGACAGCGCCTCAAAGGACTGCACCACTACGAAGGGCACCTCGCGGCTCTAGAGCCCACGCAAAGGCGCGCGAAGGCCCATGCCTGTTTCGACGCGCTAGTTGAAGTGGTCGACAAAGTAGAGGGTGCGGGGCTCTGCTCGAGCGAGGTGATCACCAGCGGCACTCCGACCTTTCTCGACGCGTTGGACCATCCGGCGCTTTCGGCGCGTCAACGAGGTGCCCACACGGTGTCTCCGGGAACCGTGGTCTACCACGACTTGAATTCGGAAAAAGAGATCCCGGAACTGAGGCTACAGCCGGCGGCGTTGCTCTTTTCCCGTGCGATCAGTTGCCCGTGCGATGGAGTGATGACGTTCGATGTCGGTTCCAAATCATTGGCGGCGGAAATGGAAGGTCCGCCGGCGAGCATCTGGGGTTTTCCGGAATACGAAGCGATGACGCCGTCTGAAGAGCACTTCCCCTGGATCGTCCCTTCGGCAAGGGCTGGAGAGAGTGTGAGTCGACACCCACCTGTGTTGATGGTGCCCGCGCACGTTTGCCCGACGGTCAACTTGGCACAGGAGGCGATTCTCATACGAGCGACAGGCGAGCCATCGATCGTCGATGTTTCCGCCCGCGCGCACGACCTGCGCTACCCTCCGACGATCTCCCCCCCAACGTACCCAACGTGACGCGAAGATTGTTAATCCCGCCCGCGGGAATTCCGCGCCCCAGCGCCCGCCCGCGGCCCGGGCCTAGGCCGAAATCTTTCCCGCCGCGTGCCGGAGCGCGCTAAGCGGGCGGCCGAGGCCCCCAAGGCCTCGCATCCGCCCCATCACGCCGCTTCCGGCGCATCTTGG
>JALUUK010000396.1 GCA_027021395.1 Acidobacteriota bacterium | reverse complement strand
CAGCACGTCGAGATGGCTGAGCGAACGATCTACCGCGGCTTGAAACTTCGCGCGATAGCTCGCCTGAATCTGAGGATCCGTAAACTCGGTCACCGACCCGCCGACGAGCAGCCCGAGTCCCGCAAAAACCAGCACGATGGCCGCTAGCGTCAACAAGACCGCCAGCGGTCGCGGCAAACCGATCTTCTGTAGCGCCGCCAGCAGCGGCAAGCTCAGCGTCGCGACGAAAAGCGCCACCATCAGCGGCAACAGGATACCCGAAGCCACCTTGAGCCCACCGATCACCACCACCAGGGATGCCAGAATGATCAGGACATGGGATCCGGGATTTCGCTGGGCTTTTTCCGACATGGGTCCGTCCGCCGACTCCTAAGCTTCGAGGTACCGTGAAGAATCCAGGCTAGCACGAATTCGGCGACGAGCAGCGCGAGTCTGCCCCGGCCCCGAATCGCGGGAACTCTTGGCCCTTGAGCCTGTCCAAACACGATGGAGGAGACGGCCGTGATCGGACGTGGCATGCTCGAGACCGTGACCAGCGAACACCAACCGGTCCCCGAAGATGAGCGCGTACTGCTCGATCGCGCTCGGGACGGAGACCGCCGAGCCTTCGACGAGATCGTGAAAAGGCACCTCGAGCCCGTGTGGCGCGTGGCTTGGCGCATTCTCCGTCACCGGGACGACGCTGAAGACGTCGCGCAAGAGGTCTTCCTGGCGGCATACAAGGCGCTCCCGGACTTCCGCGGCGATGCCTCCTTGGCAACATGGCTGCATAGGATCGCCGTCACCCGTGCACTGAACCATCGCGATCGTTCTGCAGAGCGGCTCCGCCGAGCCGGCCGCAGCCTGCAAGACGGCGAAGACGAGCGCTTTCCGGGCTCGGCCCCGGACGAGCACCTCATCGACTCGCAGACGGCCTCGCCCTTGCAGGTCCTCGAGGGCAAGGACCTCCTCCGCAGGTTGCAGCACTGCCTCGACCGGCTTCCGGAGCCTTGGAGAGCGGTGCTTGCGCTGCGCGAGAACGAGTCGCTCTCCTACGAAGAGATCTCCCGGGTCCTCGACTTGGCTCTAGGCACGGTCCGCTCCCGTCTGGCTCGAGCGCGATGGGCGCTCAAGTGCTGCATCGAGGAGGCCGCATGAACGCGCACGATGCTCGTCTTCTCGAAATGCTTTCGGCCTACTTGGACGGCGAGGCCACGCCCGGCGAAAAAGAAGAAGTCGAGGCCCTGCTGGCATCGAGCGAAAACGCGAGAAAGATGCTCGACGATCTGCGCGGCATTTCCTCCGGCCTTCGCGAGATTCCCGCTCCCCCCGTGCCCGAAAAACTCCGATCGCGGATCGCGCACTCGCTCGAGCGCATGCCCGCCCGAAGTGAGCCCTTCGCGAGCGCCCGTCGTCTCCCGACCAAGATCATCGCTTCACTCGCCGCCCTCGCCGCAACGATTCTCGTCGCGTTCTTCGTGCTCGATTTCGGCGAGCCGAAAGTCGCCGATCCCGACCCCTCTCCGGTGAAGCAGGCGCGCGCCTCCGCGGATGCTCGAAAAGAACCCGCAGGCGCTCTGCTCGACCAAATGGGGCGTTTCGCCGAAAAGGGTCGACCGGAGCCGCCTTCGCCGACCGAGACCCCACCTCGCCGCAGCGCTCGGCAGGCGAAGCGCAGCGACGATCTTTCGGCGCTCGCCGAGGCCGAATCCCCAACCACGACCTCGCGCCTCCGCAGGCAAGAAATGGACCCGCAAGCGAACGGGCTTAGAGAAACGAAGACGGCGGCAGCCGCTGCCGCCCCGGAAGAGCCGGCGAGCACGGGTGATGAGCAGCCGGATCGCCTTGCCCGTTGCCCCGCGGACGCTCCCTTCCTTCACGACCGGCCCGTTCCGCTGGACTTGGCCGCAGGGCAGATGCCCGCCCATGCCCTTCTCGAGTCGACCGCGGGCCTCGACGTACGCTGGCGGCCACGCAAAGGACGACCCGGGCAGTGGGAAGTTCTCTTCGCCGCGGAAGATCGTCTCGCCGTCGAAAGAGCCCTGCACATCGACTCCACCGAGGGTTTTGCGGCCGACACACGACGCGAAAGCGCGCCTTGCTATCGCATCGCGGTTTCCCCCGAAGAATCGCAGAACGATTCCGAACGCTAGAAAACATCTTCACGAAAACCCGGCGCGAAATCCCTGTCGATGGATGAAATCCCGACCCGCGGGATTAGATTCTAAGGTGACGCGTACCACCCCCGCGTTACGAGGAAGACCGCGTGCCGCGCTCGGATGACGACACAGCCCCCCTCCCGGTCAAAACGACACG
>JALUUK010000395.1 GCA_027021395.1 Acidobacteriota bacterium | reverse complement strand
GGGTGATGCGGTCACCGGCCAAGTCCGGCATCCCAAGCCCGACGAAAAGTACTTTGCTCTGATCAAAGTCACCAAGATCAACGGCGAAGACCCCGAGAAGTCACGGGCGAGGATCCTCTTTGAAAACCTGACGCCCATCTACCCCGTCGAGCAAATCAAGCTGGAGACTTCCTCGGATAATCTCACCGGCCGAGTGATGGACATGCTGACCCCTATCGGCAAAGGTCAGCGCGGCTTGATCGTCGCCGCCCCGCGGACCGGAAAGACGATTCTGCTGCAGACCCTGGCGAATTCCATTCTCGCGAATCACCCCGAAGCGCATCTCATCGTGCTCTTGATCGATGAGCGTCCCGAAGAAGTCACCGACATGATTCGCGGAGTCGACGGCGAAGTCGTGTCTTCGACCTTCGACGAACCGGCAACGCGGCACGTACAGGTCGCGGATATGGTCATCGAGCGCGCCAAGCGCATGGTCGAATACAAGAAAGACGTGATCATACTGCTCGATTCAATCACCCGCCTCGCGCGTGCTTACAACGCCGTTCAGCCGTCGTCGGGGAAAGTTCTTTCCGGCGGTCTCGACGCCAATGCTCTACAACGCCCCAAGCGCTTCTTCGGCGCCGCGCGCAACATCGAAAGCGGTGGCTCGCTGACCATCGTCGCCACGGCATTGGTCGACACCGGCTCTCGCATGGATGAAGTCATTTTCGAGGAATTCAAGGGCACCGGAAACATGGAATTGCATCTCGATCAGCGCTTGGCGGATCGGCGCATCTACCCGGCCATCGACATGACGCGTTCCGGTACTCGCAAGGAAGAACTTCTGCTTTCGTCCGACAATCTGAATGCGGTCTGGATCTTGCGCAAAGTCCTCTCTTCGATGAAGGGGATGGAGGCGATGGAATTGCTGCTCGACAAGCTCAAGTTGTCACCGAACAATGCTGATTTCATCGCCACGATGCGTAGCGGTTCCTAGAGACGATCATCTGAGGAGGAAACAAGTGAGCAAACCCATCGAAGTCGCCCTAAAGAAGATCCCCAATCGATTCGATCTGACGACGACCCTCTCGCGCCGTTGGGAAAACATCACTGCCGGCGCACCGCCGCTAGTCGATGTCAAGCCGGGGATGTCGGGCATCGAGATCGTGCTCGAAGAGGTCATCGAAGAGCGCGTCCGACTCGATCCCGAAAAGCGCGAAATTGTCGTCGATATTCCTCCGCAGGAGGAAACGAACGACGAGGCCCTCTTCTCCGGTGCCATCTCCGCCGAAGACGGAACCTACTAGGCGTTCTTTTGATGATTCCTTCAAGCGCGCGTGCTCTCGATGGAGGAATTCATGAACCATCCGGTTGAGGTAACCCGTCGAGGCCATCGTGCGCAACCGCTGGAACCCTGAGGACGCGGCTTCCTGTACCGAGATCTTGGGAGAAGTCGGTGCAGGAGGTGAAGCACGAAGGAACGACCGGGCATTGTGTGCCTATGTATCGCGCCTGATCGGTCGCGAACCCACGCTGGTGCTGCACGGTGGGGGCAACTCTTCCGTCAAGACCCGAACGAAGCTACCTTGGTCCGAGGATTTCGCCGAGATTCACGTCAAGGGCTCCGGCTTCGACATGAAATCGCTGACCACCGAGGAATTCACCACGCTCGACCACGAGCGCGTCTTGGCGCTCGCCATGACCGAAGCCATCGACGACGATAGGCTCCGTCGCCACCTCTCGGCGGCGCGCCTCGATTGCAAAGCCCCCTTCCCTTCCGTGGAATCTTTGCTTCACGCACTCATCCCTCATCGCTTCGTCCTGCACAATCACGCCGACGTCGTTCTCGAGATCGGGCGTTCCGCAAAGGCTTGGAACGAAATCGCTGCAGACATGAATTTCGCCGTGCTCGACTACGTCATGCCGGGCCACCGCCTCGCACGGGCGGTCGCCGAGAATCTGGACGAAATCATCCATCGCCGCGGCCTGATCCTCGTCTCGCACGGCATGGTCACCTGGGGCGACGATGCGAAATCCGCATATGACGGCATGATCGACGCCGTCACGCACTGCGAGCGAGCCGCCTCGAAGCGGCTCGCCCGTGCCGAGAGTACCAACGTACGCCGGGATCTTCCTCGTTTGTCGGCCGAAGAGCGTGAGCGACGCGCCATGCTTCTCGCGCCGCGAATACGAGCGGCCTTGTCCACCCGGACGGGAGATATCGACAACCCCTGGCATCGCGTCGTTCTTTGTCGACGCGCGGACGAAAGCCTCTTGGAGTCCCTAGCCTGCGAAAATTTCTCCGACCTCTGCTCGCGGGGCGTCGTCACACCCGATCACGTGATTCACACGAGGCGACACGCCCTCGTCATCGATGACACGCCTCGCGATGACGGCGAAGAGTTCTCGCGCCGCCTCGAGGCGGCCGTGAGCGCCTTCATCGATAGATCGCGCGAGATGCTCGCTGAGCACGAGAGTGCATGGCTGGACAAGGTCAAGGTCCAAGACGATGCGCTGGCACCGCGAGTCGTGGCCGTGCCGGGTGTCGGTATCTTCGCCGCAGGAGACGATCGCGCTCAAGCTGAAATCGCCGCCGACCTGAGTGCGTCCTCGATTCGCATTCGCCGCCGCGGCGAGGCGATGGGCGGATTCTGCGCGATCGGAGAAGCAGACGTCCTGGAGATGGAGTTTTGGGGACTCGAACGCGCCAAGCTCGACCGCAGGCCCCGAAGACCGCTCGAGGGGCGCGTGGCCCTCGTGACCGGCGCCGCCGGAGCGATCGGATCCCGCATCGCCGAAGAACTCGCCGAAGCCGGCGCATTCGTCTTTCTCGCCGACCGACCGGGGACAGGAGACGACCGGCGCCTGCCAACCGCGGTCGAGCGCATCGCCGGCAAAGGTTCTCGCCGACATGCGGCTCCGCTTCCCTTCGATGTCACTTCTGCCGAGGCCTGTGAACGAGCCTTCGCCGAGGCCTCGCTGATCGCCGGCGGCGTCGATCTCTTGGTGCTTTCTCACGGTATGGCGCATGTCGCCGCGCTCGACACTCTCGATCCCGGCAAGCTCGAACAAGTCTTCAGCGTCAACGCACTCGGCACCTTCTTCGTTCTTTCAGCGTTTCTCAAGCATGTGCGCATCGCTCGACGCGGCGGCGACGTGGTGCTCTTGTCCACCAAGAACGTCGCCGATCCCGGTGCCGACTTCTCCGCATACTCCGCATCCAAAGCCGCCGCTCACCAGCTCGCGCGAGTCGCCGCCCTCGAAATGGCCGGAGATGACGTCCGAGTCAATCTGATCGCACCCGATGCGGTCTTCGGCGATGCCGACTTTCCCTCCCGACTATGGCAGGAAGTCGGCCCGGACCGAGCACGTTCGAAGGGGTTTTCTCCCGCCGAACTTCCCGAGCACTATCGCCTTCGCAACTTACTGCGATCCCCGGTGACCTCCGAGCACGTCGCCCGGGCCGTGTTGTTCTTTGCTCAGCGCAAGACACCGACCACCGGAGCCGTCTTTCCGGTAGACGGAGGCCTCCCCGGCGCCTTTCCGCGTTGAACCGGCTATAATGACCGGCATCCGCACGCGCTCGACCTGGGTTTTTCATGAGCATTCCAGGTGAGTTCCCGACTCTTCGGTTTCTTCATGGAGGTAGGATCATGGATTGGGGTATGGCGAATCGTCTCGGACGCATCTTTCGACCGGATTCGAAACGCACCGTCATGTTGGCGGTGGATCACGGTTATTTCCTCGGCCCCACCAGCGGCCTCGAAAAGCTCGGCGATACCATCGCTCCCCTCTTGCCGCATGCCGACTGCTTGATGCTCACTCGCGGCGCGTTGCGGCAGTGGGTCCCGCCCACGACGAACATCCCCATCATGCTGCGAGTCAGCGGCGGCACGAGCATCGTCAGCAACGACAACGAGACTTCGGCGCTCTCCAACGAATCGCTCAGCGTCTCCATGGAAGATGCCCTACGCCTCAACGTCTCCGGAGTCGCCGTTTCCATCTTTGTCGGCACCGAGCACGAAAGACAGACGCTCGACAATCTCTCGCAGATGGTCGATCTCGGCGAACGACATGGCGTGCCCGTCCTCGCCGTCACCGCCGTCGGCCGGGACATGGTGCGAGAATTGCGCTATCTCGCGCTCTGCTGCCGCCTGTCGGCGGAACTTGGAGCGCATATCGTCAAGACTTACTACTGTGACGGTTTCGAAAAGATCATCGAGGCGACTCCCGCACCGGTGGTCATCGCCGGTGGCAAGAAGATCCCCGAACGCGATGCCTTGCAGCTCGCCTTCGATGCGGTCGATCGCGGTGCTGCGGGCGTCGACATGGGCCGCAACATCTTCCAATCCGCCGCACCCGTACAGATGATCCAAGCCGTGGGAGCGATCGTGCACCAAAATGCCACCGTAGAAGATGCTTGGGGCCTCGTCGCCCCAGCACTCGGGGCCTGAATCGATGACGCAGCCAAAGATCACATGGACGGCGAAGCGCGACACGAAAGCGGAAGCGTTGGTCGTTTTCGAAGGTGCGGATCTTCCCGCAATCATCGCCAAGGAGGTTCGCCGACAGTGGAAGCGGCGATCCGTAGCGGTGGTAGCGACCCTCGGTCACATGACCCATGCGCTCCTCGTCGCCCACCGCAAGGTGCGTGATGAAAGCTCGCTCGAATGGATGAAATCCGGTGCGCGTCTCGGTCGTGCGCTCACCGGCGAAGAGGTTGAATCCGCCGTGATCGACGGCGATTGCGGCGTCCCCGCGGAAGCGCTCTCAGCCCTGCTTCTCGGCTTGCACCGAGGCTGCTACCGCTTCGAGCGCTACAAGTCGAAACCTACACCGGGGCCTCGACGTCTCAGCGTTTTCGCCGACGGCGCCCGGCGCAAGGCCGGCAAGAAAGCCCTCCCCATCTCCGAAGGCATCGCCTTGGCCCGGGACCTGATCAACACGCCGGCGGAGGATATGGGCCCCGCTGAATTCGAAGCCGCCGCGCGCAAAACCGCCCGAGCCGCCGGCTTGAAGATTCGAGTGATCAACGCCGCGCGATGCCGGCAGATGGGCCTGAGGGCCTTGGCGATGGTTGGGCGGGCAAGTACGCGCCCACCTCGTTTGATCGTGCTCGAACACAAGGGTGCGCCCCATTCGAAGCACTTCCTGGCCTTCGCCGGAAAGGGAATCGTCTTCGATACCGGCGGACTCGACCTCAAGAGCGCTGCGGGAATGCTCTTGATGAAAAAGGACATGGGCGGTGCGGCCACGGTCTTGGGCGCCGCGCTGGCATTGGGCAAGTTGGCGCCGAAACGGAATCTTCGCTTCTACTTGGCGATTGCCGAAAACTCCGTCTCGGGAAACAGCATGCGCCCCGGAGACATCGTCAAAGCGTTCGACGGCACGACGATCGAAATCCTCAACACCGATGCGGAAGGAAGGCTGGTCTTGGCCGATGCGGTCGCGCTGGCTGCTCACGAGGGTGCCTCCAAGATCATCGATGCCGCCACGCTCACGGGTGCCGCCATGATCGCCATGGGACGGGTACGCGTTCCCCTCGTCGGCAATGACGAAACTTGGTTGAGCGAAATCGAAGCCGCCGCCGAAGCGAGCGGCGAAAGAGTTTGGCGTTTCCCCACGGACCCCGAATACCACGACCAGATCCGTTCCAAAGTGGCCGACCTGAAAAACATCGGCAAGGGAAGCGAGGCGGGCGTGCTGGCCGGCGGACTTTTCATCGGTCACTTCGCAGGAAAGGTTCCCTGGGCCCATTTGGATATTTCCCCCGCAAGTTGGAAAGAAGCCGACGACGGGGAGTGCGCGCGCGGAGCGACGGGAGTGATGGTGCCGACGCTGGTGCGCTTGGGGAGTTGAGATCCACATCATGACCAACCCATGCCGCAATAGAGTGACCCGAGCTACCCCGCTCCTTTTTCTCCTTTTTGCACTTTTTGCTACCAACAGCGGTGCCGACTCATCGGCTCTCTGTCAGCGCCTTACGGATGGCGCATGTCCCTATCAATTGGCGAGCAATATCGAGCGCGACACGATCGTTTGGAATGAAGAGCAAATCGAGGTCGCCGTCTGTCGCTCAGCCTTCTGCCGGGATGCCGCAGCCGACCTGTCCAATGCTCGCATCGAAGTTCGGGTGGATGGCCGGAAAGTCTGCGAGCAAAGCCTCGATAAAGACCTCGAGGTCACCTGCCCATACGATTTCGGCATCTCACTGAGATCTCGCCAAGTCGAGACGACGCTCGCGACCGAAGCTGGAGTTCTGGCCGAGCATCGAGTCGGTACCCTCGAGGCTGCCCCGAAAACACACCGCTTTCGGCTCGAACGCGATGCGCACAAGCGCCTCGATGAAGAGATGGCCGAACACGATGCAGGCCGCGATTCTCGCCAACGCGTCTTGCGACGTACGCTCCTCGCCATCGGAGCGGATGGAAGACCGGTCGACGAGTTGCGCCGGGAAGATCTGCAGCTCATGCGCGGAAAAGACCCCATCGCCGACGCCATCCTCAGTGTCCGTCCTCTACCGGCCGACGTCCCGCGACGGCTTGCCGTGATGGTGGATGTCTCCGGTTTCATCGCGCACGGAGCACAAAGCGCTCACTGGCGCAAGAGCTATGCCGACTTCGTGCAAACGATTGCCGAAGGAATCGCTGCTTTCGTCGATGAGCACGATGGACGAGCGATCGATCTCGTCGTCACCCGTTTCGCCGCACTCACCGACGGCAAACTCTTTCACGCAAATTCCGAAACCGAACGCGGACAAGATCCCATCGCGGAACGCGTACGCGCTTTTCTCTCGAGCCCCTTGCCCAAACATTGGGTCAAGGCGCAGATCCGCCACAGCCAATTGAACACCATCGGTGCGACGCACTTTGCGGATCTGCAACTCGCACAGCAGTACACGCGAGAGGTCTGGCTCGAAGACGAAGCCGCCTCCGCCGCTTTGGTGATCGGACCCGGGCGCAACAATATCTCCTCCACCGGCAGCGGCCTCTCCATACCGGAGATCCAGATTCGCGCAAAGAATCCCCTCTGGACTACCGAGAAGCTCAGCGCTGCAATCGACGACCTCGAGCAAGAGCGAATCGACGGCCGGAACTCGATCTACCGGCGGGCCGCCTATTCCTCCATGCCCTTTTCCGCACTCTTGACCTACGAATCCTCTTTCGTCTCTCAGCCGAAGAAAACCCTGGTCTACCGGCGTTTCTTCGATTCGCAAGGTGGCTTCATCGCTCGTCTTCGCGATCATTTCGAACAGCGCCCCAAGCGGCCCCATAGCGACGAGAGCCTTTCCGTCAGTGAAGCCCTGTCCCGAATGCTCTTTGAGATCGACCATAGCTTCGAGGTCGTATATCGCGCCCCTAGGCCCGGCACATCACTGCAAATACACACGCCCACGCTCGAAGCGCGAAATGCGGCGATCACTTTGCGCACACAGGCCTTCGGCCCGCCCAACACCCGCGCCGATCCCGCCAAACCGCGACGAGAACTCCTCTCCCTAAGCAAGGACCGCCGATTTCTAGCAGCTTATCTTACCCGCTACGGCGACGACGACACCAAGTCTCTCGCAGACCTTGCAGAGTTCCATGCGCGAGAACAGGATCCGCAAGTTCGCGACATCCTCGAAGAAAGCTATTGCGTGCTGCACATAAGGCGTATGAGTGGCGCGTGGTCCAAACGTCTTCGCAAGGAATCCTTCGTCCATCTGATGGACTCTCCTTACGGCTCGGATCTCTGCCGCCGCTTTCGTCCCGTGGTCAGGAGAATCGTCACCGACGAAGCGAACCTGCTCGGAGAGGGCACGACACGACGACTGCTGCGAAGGTATACCGAAGCCCAATGAACGTGGCTCGACACTCGTACATCACGCACCTCGAGGCGGCAATCGATGGAACCGAGTTCGAGCCCGGCAGCATTCAAACGACCCACGGAGGAAGACCGCTTTGGGTGCGTTACGACCTCGAGCGGATCGCACGGGAGGTCGATAGAGAGGTCCTGCGATCCCGCCCGGCGACCCTTTGGCGTTACGAGGAACTGCTCCCCCTAGAAACGGGACAGGAGATCGTCACTCTCGGCGAGCGCACGACTCCGCTTCTGCCCTGCCCCGCACTCGGCCGGAAACTTGGAGTGCCGAGACTGCAGATCAAGGACGAATCGCTGCTTCCCACGGGCTCGTTCAAGAGTCGCGGCCAGGCTCTTGCCGTGACCATGGCAAAACACTTCGGAGTCCGGCGACTTGCCATTCCCACCGCCGGAAACGCCGGCGGCGCGATGGCAGCCTATGCCGCACGAGCGGGCCTCGAGGCCTTTGTCTTCATGCCGCGGGACACTCCTTCGATCAATCGCTTCGAATGCTTGCTTGCCGGAGCGAAAACCCGCCTCGTCGACGGCTTGATCGGCGATTGCGGGAGGATTGTGCGCGAAAGAAGCGAAGAGATGGGCTGGTTCGATCTATCGACCCTCAAAGAGCCCTATCGCCTCGAAGGCAAGAAAACCATGGGACTGGAACTGGCCGAACAACTCGGCTGGCACCTTCCGGATGTGATCATCTATCCCACCGGGGGCGGCACCGGCTTGATCGGCATGTGGAAGGCTTTTCAAGAATTGAAGGCGGTCGGCTGGCTGGACTCGAAAACCATGCCCCGCATGGTCGCTGCACAGTCCGACGGCTGCTGCCCCATTGTCGACGCCTTCGAAAGAGGTGAGCGCTTCGCAGAAACGCACGTCGCCCCCGCGACGATCGCCACGGGCCTCCGCGTTCCCTCCGCAATCGGTGATTTCATGATTCTCGACGCTCTTCACGAAAGTCAGGGGCGTGCCGTCAAGGTGGAGGAGAAACGCATCTTGCCATACATGAAAAAAGCCGTAGCAGCGGAAGGCCTAGCGATCTGCCCCGAGACGGCAACCTGTCTCATCGCCGCCGAAATGCTCGCAACGAGCGGTTGGATTCACCCTGACGAGCACGTCGTCATTTTCAATACCGGCACCGCGCAAAAGTACCCCGAAGTGCTTTCATCCGACCTGCTCCAACTCGAAAGGCCGGAAAAACAAGTCAATGGAACCCGCCGCTAGGAGCCTGCGCGACGGAAAGCTCGGCGTGCGGCCTGTAGCCGAAGCCGATGCGATAGTAGAAATCCCTGATCGTTTCTTTTGGAAGACCAAAATCATCTTTGTACACGGGAAAAGTGATGATTTCGGGCGACAAGTCGTCGAAATAGATTCCTACTCGCTCATCGCTGAGATCGTGTTTCGCCCGAGCCAGCATGATCGCCGTTTCACCGCGAAACTCCTTGGCTTGGTTCCAGTAGGCAAACATCAGACTGCTCTCGCCGACGAGGTGCCTCCCGGTCACCCTCAGCCCGTCTTCTACTCCAAGAAAGTTCGGGGTTCCGTAGTACGACAGCTTGCTCGCGATGAAATACTTGTCCATGCCCACGACCACGACCCGATCTACATCCTCCGCTAGCTGCTCGCGTATGGCCAGGATGTTGCGCGAAACCTCGGGCCAACCGACCAAACGCGCTGCGTTCTTGGGAAACGGCGTGCCCGGTAATCCCAAGCTGATGAGATGCAAGGAAGCGGCATAGACGATCAACAGTGCATACAGCAACGGAACAGCCCCCCTCTTCAGCAACCAAGCGGACCAACGCCAACGAATCTTGTCCGCGTTGACCATCAGCCACGCGAGCATCGGCAAGACGGAGATCCAAAGCGGCCCGGTCCAGTTGACTCGCGGCCGGTTTTCCAAAGCGTTCCAGGCGAACACGCTCAGCGGAAGCAAGAGAAAGGCACCGATGAACAATCGGGCACGAAAAGCAAATGGCGAATGCAAGGAGTCGCCCTTCCGGACGGAACCGGCGGCGAAGAGATAAGGCACCGCCAAGAGCGGCAGAGGCGTTGCCACGGCAAGAATGTTGACCAACATGAGGTCCAAGAAAAAGTGCGGCGCCGCCTCGAAGCGGTCCCTAGCTTGGAATACGAATGAAGCCCAACCGTTCGTTAGATTCCAGTAGATCACCGGCGAAAAGACCAGTGCAGCGATACCTACTGCGAAGTACGGCTCCTTGCGCAAGAAATACCGGCGAGCCTTGGAATCGAGCAGCATGAACAGCAGTGCCGCCGGAGCCAACAGGGCGATCGTGTACTTCGAGAGCATGCCGATCCCCATCGCCAACCCCACACCGTACCAAGCGCGGTGTTCGCCATTCACCAGTGCGCGATAGAAAAAAAGCAAAGCCATCGCCCAAGCCGGCGCGAGCGGCGCGTCCGGTGTCGCGAGAAATCCGCTGCCCAAGAAAAAATACGGCAAGAGCAGCGCGATCGCGGCGGCAAGCATCGCAGAATTCCTGTCGACTTGCACTCGAGCATAGCGATAGAGGATCAGCGCGAACAACACTCCGTAGACTAGAGCGCCGAAACGGGTACCCCATGCGTTG